>JACQTH010000646.1 GCA_016210935.1 Acidobacteriota bacterium
CCGAGGCCGTAGATGCAGGAAACGCTGGCCACGATGATGACGTCGCGGCGCTCGAACAGCGATCGCGTCGCGGACAGCCGCATCCGGTCGATCTCCTCGTTGATCGTCGCCTCTTTCTCGATTTAGGTGTCGGTCGTCGGGACGTACGCCTCGGGCTGGTAGTAGTCGTAATAGCTGACGAAGTACGCGACGGCGTTGTGCGGAAAAAACCGCCGGAACTCCTGGAACAACTGCGCGGCGAGCGTCTTGTTGTGGACCATGACGAGCGTCGGTCGGTTGACCCGCACGATGGCCTGAGCCATGGTGTAGGTCTTGCCGGACCCGGTGACGCCGAGCAGGACCTGGTACTTGTCGCCGCGGTTCAAGCCGTCGACGAGCTCTCCGATCGCACGCGCCTGATCGCCACGGGGCTCGAAGTCCGAGATCAGCTCGAACCTGTCGTACATCGTCCGGGTGGGCCTGACACTTCCTGTCGCGCTGTGGGACGCCACGATGGATGATTAACGAGACTCGCGGTAGGGGGCGAAATACCCGCGGCGGGTCCGGAGCTTCACGTTTCTCAGATCCTTGCGCGCCAGCTTGATCTCGACGTCGCGCCACGTGCCGTCCGTCTTGCTGTTCGTCGACACGTACCCGAGCACGTACTGCGAACGGATATCGGCGAGGACTTTGTCGTACGCTCCCTCCAAATCATCGGCCACGTTCGGAAAGAACGCCTGGCCGCCGCTGACCTCCACCATCTGCTGGAGCTTCATCTGCTGATCCATCTTGACGGAGCTCGACTGGTGCGCCAGGAATCCCACCGCGTAGGCCGTCACATCCGAGGCCTTCAGCAGCTTGATCGCCTCGCTGTAGGTGATGTGGCTTCGGGTATCGCCGCCGTCGGTGTAGACGACGAGAATCTTGCGACCGTCCTGCGTGCTGGCCCCGTCGAGATAGACGCCGAGCGCATCATACAGGGCGGTCCATCCATCCGCTTTTCTGGCCCGGATCCGCTCGACCAGCCGGGGAAAGTCGGACTGACCGTACCGAAACGCCCGGACTTCCGTGTCGAAGTCCACGATGGTCATGTCGGCGGCGCGCGGCAGCAGGTTCAGGAACTTGATGGCGGCCGACTTCGACTGCCGCATGTCCTGTTCCATGCTGCCGCTCGTATCGAACAGCAGACCGATGTGGAGGTCCGGGCCGGTGATCTCGTCGTCGCCCTTTGCAAAGAATTTGATCGTCTGGGACCGCCCGTCCTCCATGACCGTGAAGTCGTCGGCGGTGAGGTCGGTGACGAACGTGCCTTTCCGATCCTGCACCACGACCGCAAAGCTCACCAGGTCGACCGCGGTGCGAAACGTTTGGCCCCACGCCATCGACGTCGCGGCGCTCAGGAGAAGAAGCACACAGGTGACCGCTGCTCGCATGTCACACACCCGTGCCGATCATCATATCAGGCGAGTTGCGACGTATAATGAAGGATTGTCTGCCATGGTTACGCACTGCCAATGAGGTGTCTGGCGGTCTGCCACACCGAGCTCGTCATCAGGATGTTGAACGACATCCTGCTGCCCAGCTTCGAAGTGGACGTGCTCGTCGACAGCCGCAGTCTGGCCCGCCGGCTCCATGAATCGGGTGTCAAGGTCACGTTCGGCGACCTCCGGCGAACTGAGACCTACCTCAAAGCCGATCTCTCACCCGCGACCTGCGTCATCGTCGAAGACGATGGGCGCCGAAGCCTGAAACGCGTGCTGCAGCCAATCAGGGACGCCGGGGGGACGCTCATCTATGTGCTCGGAGTTGGAGCGGCGCCGGCCACCAGGCGCGAAGACGAACTGCGCTCGCAGTTTCCCGATGTCTCGTATCTCTCGATGTCGGAGCTCTTCGGCGGCCCGCTGGTCACGGAGGTGAGCCGGTCACTGACGCGCGAGCGCGTCCAGCAGTATCAACGCTATTTCAGCGACGCCGATCGTATCCTGATCCTCCTGCACAACGACCCGGATCCCGACGCCATGGCCAGCGGGCTGGCGTTACGGAACCTTCTGCGGCGGACGAAGACGACCGCGATCCTGGGCGCGCTCCAGGGCGTCACGCGCCCTGAAAACCTCCGGATGGCCAACATGCTCGATATTCAGGTCGAAACCATCCGACCGGACACGCTCGCCGACTTCGAACGCGTGGCGATGGTCGACGTTCAGCCGCATTACTTCGGGGGGCTCATCGATCGAGTCGATCTGGTGATCGATCATCATCCGCCCCAGCCGGGCTATAGCGCGATCTTCAAGGACGTGCGCCCGGACTACGGCTCGACCTCGACGATCCTGACCGAGCACCTTCGGGCCGTGGACGCCAACATTTCCGAGCGCACCGCGACGGCGATGCTCTACGCGATCAAGTCAGACACGCTGTTCTTCAATCGCCAGGCGAATCGCGTGGATCTCGAAGCGTTCTCGTTCCTGTACCCGCTGGCGGACGCGACGATGATTCGGAAGATGGAGGGCGCGGAAATCACGATGGAGCGGCTCGAGTACGTGATCCGGGCGCAGCAGGGCGGACGGCTGGCGGAACAGGTCTTCTGCGCGTTCGTCGGGCTCACGCCGCGCGAGGACTTCATTCCGTACGTCGCGGACTTCTACCTGCAGCTGGAGGACGTGAAGTGGACGATCGTCGCCGGGATCGTCAACGACATGCTCATCATGTCGGTCCGGAACCTCGGCTATACCCGCAACGCCGGCGAGTTCGTGCGCAAGTTCTTTTCCGAGATCGGCAGCGCCGGCGGCCATCGAGCGATGGCCAAGGCGGCGATGCCGCTTCACGCGTTTCGCGAGAAGTTCGGCGATCTGACCGGCGCGCAACTCAACGACAAGATCCTCGATCTCGCGTTGCAGTTCCTCCATGAGCACGTCCCGGGCGAGCGGCGCAAGGAAGCGGTCAGGGCGTAGCTTCGACCATTTCCGCCCCGATCGGTCTGAGCCCGTCTTCGTATCCGCGCTGCAGCAGCTCATCGAGCGCGTGCCGCCGATCCGACCGCTGATCGTACGCTCCGGAAAAATCGAACGGTCCGACCGGATTGTGGGCCGGCCGGATCATCAACACCCGGGCGCGGTGATGTCGCCCCTCCACATCGCGGAGCGCCGCGGCTTCCCCGGACATCAGATGCTCACCGAACCGGCCGAGGCGGTCGGTTCGCGGCGCGCGGAGGCTGTGCGGGCCGATCGGCTCGGGCGACGCGGACACCAGAAGAATCTGTTCCGCTCCGGCGCGACCGACTTCCTCGATCAACCGGACCACCGATCCGGGCCGCTGAACAAGGTGATGGGACTCGCCGCGCCATGGAGAGTCCACCGGGAACGAAAGCACGTGCGGATCCGTGAGCAGCGGGATTCGCAGCGCGGCGATCAGGACATCGACGAGGCGCTCTCGAAGCTGGCCAGTCAAATCGAACGTGTCGGCCGAGCGACGGATATTCTCCATATCTCGCGGATGGAAAAAATCCCGCCGGTAGCGCTCCGCGACCAGGCCAAAGGCCAGATCGCGCTGCGCGTCAAGGTCATGGACGGTCAACAGCAGCTCGCGAAAGCCGGGCTGACCGAGATTGTCGCGGATCAGCTCGGCAGCCCGCGCGCCGACTTCCGCGTTTGACGGCCGCTGCGACGCGGTACCGCCGGAGATGAGGGTCCACAGCCGGGCGATGAGCCGTTCCGTCGTCCTGTGCGCATCGAGCGGTGATCCCAGCACACGGCGCCAGATCGGTTCCCGCGCCCGGCGTCTCATTTCGGTCCGTTTCGTGGTGGAGGCGTCGAGGGTTCTGCCGAACATGATCCCGCGTCGGCGGTAAAACGAGCGCACGTGCGGACCCCGCCAGAGACCGTCGGCGTCAGTGAGCGCCGACGCGCCGTCAACCGCCGCGAAGATCGCTCCGATCGCCCCGATTCCGTCGCCGGCGACGAGATCGAGCCGGATGCTCGACTCGTGAAGCGCACGCAGCACGCCAGCATGATAGGCGCCGGCGGTGCCGGCTCCCGTCAGCACAAGAGCGGTGCGCAGGCGATGAGAATAGACGGAAGGGTCGGGCGTCACCTTTCGACCGCCCCGAGCGGCGTCCAGGGGCGGGCCGGCGGGTGGCTCACCC
>JACQTH010000647.1 GCA_016210935.1 Acidobacteriota bacterium
AATGAAAGCTCGCCTTTGCCGGACCAGACGGGCGGCGGCGGGGGAGCGGCAGGCGCCTGCGCGGGCGGAGCGGCGGGCGTTTGGCACGCGGCTGGCTGAGGTTGGATAAAAGTGCACGAGACTACGGCGAGCAGAAGAGCGTGCGTGTTCACGCTCATCATTATGCGCGTCTCGTCATGAAGAGCGTGTAGTCACACGGGGACGCCGCCCGAAGCGAGCCGCTCCACTGCGGGCGTCTCCAACGCCATCATCGGAAGCGGATTGTTGAACCCCGGCTTCGGCATGACGGTGTAGTGGCAGCGATCGCTCGACCGCGTCGGCCGGAAGTCGTTCTTGATCAGATCCCATTTGGCGCCCGGACTGACAGGAGCGTTCGAATCGAACGGCGTCGTCGCGCTCAGAATGCGCGCCTCGTCCTGGAACCCGGGAAGCCCGGACGCGGCCGCTTTGTACAACATCCACCTCAGCGCGATGTTGTTGCGGGCGATGTTGCCGTTGCCGCCGCCGACATCCGAGTGAACGCCCCTGAACCACACCTCGTAGGCGTCATCGAGGCGCAGGACCATGTAGGTATGACGCCGCTCGTCGAGCGCCATGGCGTGAACGCACGTCTCGACGGTTCCGGCGGGAAGGCGCGACGCATGTCCGATGTTCCAGTCGCGGAACTTGAGGGGCCCGATGTTGTACGCGAGACCGAACGCCTGGACGATGTCCCACAACCCGAGAAAGCGCACCTTCGGACGTGCCTCGACAATCTTTTTCGAGCCAGGGCGGCGAATCCCGCGCTGCGCCAGAACCGCGACGAAGTCCAGCGCCAGCGCCGCCCCGCGGCTGAAGCCGATCACGTCGATCGTCCGGTCGCCGTTCATCCAGTTCCGGCACAGCGCGTCGTACATCCGGCCGACGCGCGAGAAGCCGCCAAACCCGAACGCGCCGCCCAGTGCGAGACCAAAGGCACCAAGGCGCGTCCCGACGCCCGACTCGTACTGGTTGGTGGGTCCTTGATAGAGGTCGTGGAACTTCTTGACGTTGGTGACGTGTTCCGCGTCCGCCCGATTCCAGGTGCCGTCGAAGGCGTACAGCGCCATGAGACTCTTCCGCGTTGTGGAACGGCTTCAGCGTGTGCGGAACGTGCGGCCAAGTCAAGAGACCAAAAACTGGCCGCTCGAGCCGCGCGCGATTTCGTGCCAACGACACACGGACCGCTCACGGCTAGCGAAGCGCAGCTGGTCGGTCGAGGCGGAGCTTCGCTAGTTCGGAAACTTCCGTGCACCAGGGGATGTCTTACGACGTCAGGGCAGGAGGCTCGGCGAGATCCGGCATCGGGGCCGCGATGAACAGCCGCCGCGCGGCTCTCGCCAGCCAGCGGGCGCGGCGCGCCGATCGCGCGACCCGTGCGCTGTCCGTGGCAATCCCTGTATTGGCGTACATCTGCCGGTACAGCTTCGAGATCAGCACGAACGCCAGGCGGGCGCGGAGTGACCGTACGCAGGTCGAGCGCTGCCAGATCGCTGAGAGGCCGTAGAAGCGATCCCACACCCATTGCGTGCCTGCCCGGATCTCCTCGGCCGACATTCGCGGATGCGGCGAGTAGATTTTCGGCCGCTGCGACGCGGGAATCAGCCAGTATCGCGTCGGCGGCACCCCGTTGATGCGCGGGCCGTTCGCCGATTCGCGCTCCCACTTCGCGAAATCGACGGTCCCCGGGAACGGCGTCAGCATCACGAACTGCGCAAACGAGACGCCGGCGCGGTGTGCCACATCCGCCGTCGCCGCGAACGTCTCGGGCGTGTCGGTCGGCAGGCCGAAGATGAAGGACCCGAGCACATGAACGCCGTGCGTTCGGAACGCCTGCAGCCGATCGACGAGCGCCTCGCCTGCCTCATTGAAGTTCTTGTAGATGGCCTTGAGGCCTTCTGGTGTGACGGATTCGACACCGACGAGCGCGCCACGAATACGCGCGCGGCGCATTGCTGCCAGGAATTCCGGATCCTCCGCCGCTTCCATGGTGATCTGCGTGAAGAACACCATGTCGTCCGGCAATTGCTCCAGCATCGCCATCAGCTCGAACCGCTCCTGTCGAAGAGCCGTGAGGGCGGCCAACTGCTGCTTGTCCGATCGACGATCGGCCGCAGCGAGATCGGCAAGCGTCACCGGATAGAAATTGTCGTCCGCCAGGGCCACGAAGCGAAACCCCTTGCGCCGGAGCGCAACGATCTCTCGGACGACTTCCCTGGCGCGGCGCTGTCGCGGTTTCTGGCCGTCGGTCCGCCACACCGAGCAGAACGAGCAGTGCTTGGGACAGCCCCGAACCGTCTGCACCGACCCCCACATGTAGCGATCGGCGGGCAGGAGGTCCCAGCGGGCGGGTAGGAAGGCCTCTCCGTCTACACGGCCGCCATCGTAGGCGGGCATCGGCGTGCGGGACACGCAATCGGCCAGGACGCGCGACCACACGAAATCGCCATCTCCACTCACAACCGCATGCGCGGCGCCGAGCTGACGCGCTTCGTCTCCAAACAGCGTGGCATGGATGCCCCCGAACACCACGAACGCGCCCCGTTCGCGGGCGAGCCGTCCGATCTGATATCCGCGCAGGGCGTTCGCGGTGTGGATGCCGATCCCGACGACATCTCCGGAGTTCACCGATGCCGGATCGAAGGGTTCGAGTGTTTCGTCGACGATGGCCGGCGTGCCGTAGCAATCGGGCGTGGCCGCCGCCAGGACATAGAGCCATCGTGGCGTGATGACCGCGGTGCCAAACGAGAGATCGCTGGGATTGATGAGATGGACGCGCACTGAAACCTCAGAAGGCGGCGGCGACTTTCTTGCCGAGCCGGGTGAAGAAGTCCGCTGTCGCGACGGCTGCTTTCTCGGACGCGCGGCCGATGGCGACCCCGCCATCTGCTGCGGCGCGCCATCCTCTGACGGCCTCGGATCCTGGCTCGGCCCATGCGGCCGAGACGGGCGAATTCGTGGGAACGATGCTGGCAGGCGGTAGCAGCAGCAGCGCTGGATCCGGAAGCCGTCCGCTGGAGCTCAGGATCTGAGCTGCAGGTTCCTGCGAAAGGATTGTCGGTGACGAACGCGACTTCTCCACAGGGGGCGAATCGAGATTCGGGAGGGTCGTCCCGGAGTGGAGTCTCTGCTGGGTTGGTCGGGCGCTGCTCGCGGGCGCCCGGAGAGGCGTATGCGAGCGTTCGATCGAAATCGGCATGTGCGGCGTCGCCAGAGAGGTAATGGGCACCACGAGCCCTGCTGACCTTACGAAATCGGCTGGAGCAGGCATCGAGATGACCAGGCTGAAGCGGCCGGCCGCCAGAGCAATTCCAGACACCACGAGAGCAGCCGCCATTCCAGCGGACCACCAGCCCCGTCTTTGCATCTGGGCAGGCGCTGCCAACACTCGCACGATGCGGCGTCGGAGGCCGGACGAAGAAAGCGCTGCAACCGCGGGAAGGGATCGAAGCGGCGTTACCGGAAGGCTCGCGAGTTTCGCGAGGCACGCGGCGTAGGCCTTCGCCGACCCTGTCACGGCGACGGCTCTTTCGTCACAGGCCGCCTCGCGCTCCAGGTCAAGCTGCCGCTCCAGCCACCAGACGGCCGGGTGCCACCCGGCAATCGCCCGCAGACACAGTTGCACGCCGTGCGCGAAATCGTCGCGCCGCTGGACGTGCGCCCATTCGTGGATCACGACACGATCGAGCTCTTCGTCGCTGAGCTGATCCAGAAGGGCCGGCGCGATGGCGATGACCGGTGATCCGCAGCCGAGCACCGCGGCGTAGCGTACCTGATCGGAGACGGCCAGGCGAGTGCGGCGCGCGTCATCTCTGACCTGCATCCAGTGGGTGAGTCGTCTTTCGTGCGCCCGCGGAATATCGCGACAGCGTTTCGTCGCGCGCTGCAGCGCCAGCAGCGCGCCGAGGAGACGGCCGGTGTACACGCCGGACCACAGCGTCCACAGCGCGAGCGCGGCCAGGCTCGAAGTCCACCAACGGGCTGGGATTGAAAGGGTGGCATCCGCCCGTGACGCCACCTCGACGGAAGCTGGCGCTGTCCAGGCCCAGATGAACGGCACCGCGGGCAGCAACGATACGGAAATCAGACCGACCCACAGCGCAAGATAGCGCGGCTGCGCCCGGGAGGAGGCCAGCACCCGAAGTATCGCCGCCGTGGCCACCGCGACCACGGTTCCCTGCCACAGCCAGTTCAGAATGAGGTGCACGGCAGCTCCCTTCAGGCGTCCTCGATGATCTTCTTCACCCGCTTCAATTCTGCCGGATCGATCTCCTCGTCGTCGATGACATTCAGGACCAGCAGGCTCGGGGATCCGTTGAACAGGCGGTCCACCAGATGCTTGAGGGCGCGGCGGCGAGCCTGGCGCTCGTCGACCAGCGCGCGATAGACGAACGCGCGCGCCACTTTCTCGTGCGCGACGTACCGTTTGGTCTCGAGGATGCGCAGCATCGTCTGAGCCGTGCTGTACGTCACCGCGTGTGTTTTCTTCAGGGCGATGACGACGTCGCCGACGGTCGCCGTCTTGTGCCGCCACAAGACCGCCATGATCCGGGCTTCGGCGTCGGTCAGGGCGGGGGAGCGCTTGCGCGCCATGCTGATCGGCCTCTGAAACAATTAAGATATTAAACAATTAAGACTTATCACCGCCACTCTACAGGCGAAGGAGCCGGAAGTCAACGAAAGAATTAAGAGTTGTGGACGCGTCGCGCGATCCGCCGCGACGGCGCTTCGGTGAGGGCAGGGTCGCTCGCGCCGGTAGTGGGTCACTTTGCGTCGCGACGCGTCGAGCCACGCCGACTCATC
>JACQTH010000648.1 GCA_016210935.1 Acidobacteriota bacterium
CGAGGATCTCCTGGCCGCCTGGAAAGGCCCACGGCGATCCAAGCTTCCGCCCCGCGCGGGCGGTCCGATGCGCGCCCAGCTCAAGGGAAAGACGGATTTGAAGTGGTCAGGGGGGAAGGCTGGAAATTAGAGGCGATCCAAATGAATTCGCCAGGACTTTACATCCACATCCCCTTCTGCTCCTCCATCTGCAACTACTGCACCTTCACGCGCGGGCTCTACGATGCGGATCTGAAGCGGCGGTATGTCGAGGCCCTGCTGGCGGAGATCCGCCGGGTCCCGCAGACCTGGCCGGCAATCACCAGCAGACCGGCGCCTGACACCCTGTATTTGGGGGGAGGCACGCCATCGCTTCTCGAGCCGGAGGAAGTCGCGCGCATCGTTGAGACGTGTGCCGGCACGCTTGGCTTGCCGGCGCAGGCCCGGCTCAAGCCGGGCCTGACGACGGGGGCTTCTCCCAAGGGTCGTAGGGCTCGGCTTCCCGCCTCCGCCGAAGGCTTCGGCGAGGCTCGCCGGAGCGCGCCGCGCGCGCGAAGGCGGCAGCCGAGCCTCGGTCCGGAGATCACCCTCGAAGCCAACCCGGAAACTGTGACGCCGGAGCGCCTCTTAGCGTTTCGGGACGCGGGCGTGAATCGTCTGAGCTTCGGCGCACAGTCGTTTCGCGATGAGGAGCTCGCGCGATTGGGCCGGCTGCACGACGCCGAGCGCGCGCGAGACGCGCTCCGTTGGGCGCGCGAGGCCGGCTTCGACAACGTGAGCCTCGACTTGATGATGTGGCTCCCCCAGCAGTCCGTCCTCGAGTGGCTGGCCTCGGTCGACGAGCTTCTCGCGCTGCGGCCGGACCATGCGTCGCTGTACCTGCTCGAGGTCTACCCGCACGCGCCGCTGCGGGATGAGATGCTGCGAGGCGGCTGGTCGCAGGCGCCGGACGAGGACGCCGCCGTGATGTACGAAGAGGCGATGTCGCGGCTCGAGGCCGGCGGCTTCGAGCAGTACGAGATCTCGAACGTCGCCCTCCCGGGGAAGCGGGCACGCCACAATATGAAGTACTGGTGCGACGGTGAATGGCTCGCCTTTGGATGCGGCGCGCATGGAACGCTGGACAGCGTCCGGTGGAAGAACATCACGTCCACCGACCAGTACATCGCCCGCGTCGAGGCGGGAGAGTCGGTGGTGGCCGACCGTCGAACGTTGACGAGGGATGAACGGGTGGCGGAAGCGCTCTTCATGGGACTTCGTCTGTCCGAGGGCGTCGATGTACGCGAGCTGGGCGAGCGCTATGGAGGCGACCTCTGGGCCGCCTATGGAAGGGATCTGGCGCCGCATCTCGAAGCGGGTCTGGTGCGCAAGAGCGGCGACCGTCTGCAGCTGACAAAACGGGGGATGCTCCTCGCGAACGAGGTCATGAGCGTCTTCGTGTAACACTCACGGGATTCGGGGTTCGTGAGAAATGCAACCGCCGAAGAACGCAAAGCTCGCAGGGAGTACTACATTAACGATCTCCGCGTGCTCTGCGCGCTCCGCGGTTGCCTTTCTGGCGAATCCCGAATCCGGTGACGTTCACTTCCCGATCCGGCATCCCGTACGCTACAGTAGCCCCTCTTCTCAGTCGAGACTCACTCGAAGGAGGCCTTGCATGCGATCAACCCGGCTTTTTTCGGCCGGCCGGCCGGCGATTCTGGGGGTCACGCTTTTTGTCGCGGGGATGCTGTGCGCGACCGTGGCGCTGCGCAGTGACGCGGCGCAGCAGGCACAGCCTGCCGGGCTGACGTTCAGCTCCGACGCCGGGCTCATCTTCAGCATCATCAAACCGGATCAGACCGTGGCGTACGAAGCCTCGATCAACAAGCTGAAGGAAGCGTTCGGGAAAATCGAAGACCCCGTCAGAAAGCAGCAGGCGGCGTCGTGGACGGTCTACAAGGCCGTCGAGCCCGGACCGAACGGCAGCGTGCTGTATGTGTCGGTGCTGCAGCCTTCGGTCAAGGACGCGGACTACAACGTGTTCAAGATCATCTCCGAGGCGTTCCCGACCGAGGCTCAGGAGCTGTACAAAGCCGCGTCGACCGCCTTCGTGTCGATGAACAAGACGACGCTGACGAAGTTGGCCGAGTTCAAGTAGTCAGGAGGTACCTAGAGTGCCTGGGGTGCCTAGAGTGCCTGGGGTGCTAGGGTGTGAAGTCGCGATCGCACGTCAGGCACTTTAGGCACCCTAGGCACTTCAGGCACATTTAGAAGGCCAGGTTCACTCCCGCGTACACGCGCTGCGGCTTCGGATGGAGGGCCGTCCCCCGCAGCGCGAAGATGCGGTAATCGACCCGAATCCGCAGCGGGCCCGCCAGGCCGATCTTTATCCCCACGCCGAGGTTGATCCCGATGTTCGTCTCCTGGACGGTGCCGAGCGTTTCGCGGAAGAACCCGCCGCCCAGCGTCGCGTAGAGCTGCGTCGAGGTCGGCGTCATGACCAGCACGTTCCCCATGTAGGTTTTCAGCGCAGGGGCCGCCTCGAGGGGATCCTCGACGGTACTCGCGTACTCGAACTCGAATCCCAGCACGAGCAGGCTGACACCGCCCGCGAAGCCGCGCACCGGGCGCGTGGCAGGCGTGGCATTGGCGCCGACGAACAGCGTGGCGTCCGCCAGGGCCGGCGCCGTGCTCACGAGCGAGAACACCGTGACCAGGGCCGCCCGGGAGAAACGCCGGCGCCAGCAGGATCGAAGGACGGATGAAGCGCGCATGATGGAATTCGGTCGAACGTCAGCGGTCGTGAGTCACAGACGAGAAGTCACGAGCATCGGTTGCTCAACTATACCGCCGCGTCACGGCACGAACGTTTCAAAATTCCGCTGCCTACTGCATACTGCCTGCTGCAGACTGCCTGCCGCCCTACTTTTTATGGATTTCCGCCTGACGGAACCGCAGGAGCTCCTGCGCCGGACGATTCGTGAATTTGCCGAAAGCGAGATCGCGCCACACGTGCGCGAGTGGGACGAGACGCAGCATTTTCCATCGGAGCTCGTGCCGCGGCTGGCGGAGCTCGGGCTGATGGGCATTCAGTTCCCCGAGGCGTACGGCGGCGCCGGCATGGATGCCCTGGATTACTGCATCTGCATCGAAGAGCTGGCGCGGGTGTCGCCATCCGTGGCGCTGAGCGTCGCCGCGCACAACGGTCTCTGCTCGTCGCATATCTTCATCTTCGGCAGCGAGGCGCAGAAGCAGCGCTACCTCGTCCCGCTGGCGCGAGGCGAGAAGATTGGCGCGTGGGGCCTGACGGAGGCGTCGGCCGGCAGCGACGCGGCGGCCACGAAGACCACGGCGACGCGCCGTGACGGCCACTGGGTGATCAACGGCTCGAAGGCGTTCACGACCCATGGACGGGTCGGCGATGTGATGGTCGCCATGGCCGTGACCGATCGCGCCCGGGGCCACCGCGGCATCTCCGCCTTCGTCATCGAGAAGGGAACGCCCGGGATGTCCTCGGGCAGGAAAGAGGACAAGCTCGGGATGCGCGCGAGCGACACGAGCGAGGTCGTGTTCCAGGATTGCCGCGTCGGCAGCGATCACCTGCTCGGCGAGGAGGGGATGGGCTTCATCAATGCCATGCAGGTGCTCGACGCGGGACGCATCGGGATCGCCGCCCTCTCGGTCGGCATGGCGCAGGGGGCGTACGAAGCCGCCCGCGCCTATGCGCTGGAGCGCCGCCAGTTCAATCGCCCGATTGCCTCCTTTCAGGCCATTCAGTGGAAGCTGGTCGACAACGCGGCGCGCATCGAGGCCGCCCGCCTGTTGACCTACCGGGCTGCGCTCGCCCGCGAGTGCGGACAGCGGACCACGCAGCAGTCCGCCATCGCGAAGTTGTACGCGAGCGAGGTCGCCGTTCGGGCCGCCGAAGACTGCGTCCAGATCTTTGGCGGGTACGGGTTCGTGAAGGATTATCCGGCCGAACGTTTTTTTCGCGACGTCAAATTGACGACCATCGGCGAAGGCACGAGCGAGATTCAGCGGCTGGTCATCGCGCGGCGGTTGCTGAATGAGTAGTGAGAACCCCGCCGCCCGGGGCGCGTCGCTCGCCGATCGGGTGCTCGCCGGCGATCCGCGGGCGATTGCGCGGGCCCTGTCGCTCGTCGAAGACGAGGACCCTGCGGCGGCTCGCCTCATCGGACGCCTCTTTCCGCAGACAGGGCGAGCGTACGTGATTGGCGTCACGGGACCGCCGGGCGCCGGCAAGAGCACGCTCGTCGATCGTCTGGTCGGTGGTGTTCGTCAGCAGGGCCGGACGGTCGGGGTCATCGCGGTCGATCCCACGAGCCCCTTCACGGGCGGTGCGATTCTGGGCGACCGCATCAGGATGCAGCTGCACGCCGGCGACGCCGGCGTCTTCATTCGGAGTATGGCGACACGCGGCCATCTGGGTGGCCTGGCCCGCGCGACCGACGAAGCCGCGCTCGTTCTCGATGCCTCCGGCAAGGACATCATCGTGATCGAAACGGTCGGTGTGGGTCAGGATGAAGTCGAAATCGTCCGCACGGCCGACATGACCGTCCTCGTGCTCGTTCCCGGGACGGGCGACGAAGTCCAGGCGCTCAAAGCGGGCATCATGGAGATTGCGGACGTGTTCGTCGTCAACAAGTCCGATCGGGAAGGCGCCGATCGCATGGTCGCGTCGGTCGAAGCCATGCTCGCCCTCGAGCCCTTCCCGGAAGGACAGTGGCGGCCGCCGATTCTGAAAGCGACGGCCACGACCGGCGAGGGTGTGCCGGCGCTCTTGGAGACGATCGGACGTTTTCGCGAGGCCACTCGCACGAGGCAGGCCGAGCGTCGCCGGGAGCGGACGGCGTCGCGCCTGCGCGAGTCGCTCCTGTCGGCGTTCTCGCGCCATCTCAACGAGCGCGTTCTCAGCCGTGAGGAGTTCAACCGCCTGGTGGATGAGGTGGCGGCGCGCCGGCTCGATCCCTATCAGGCGGTGGCCGACGTCATGCGGCGGGCGGTGAAATAGTGGCCAGTGGTCAGTTGCCAGTGATCAGTGGGCATCGGGGTGGTTGCGCGAGCCAGCAGCCGCAAGCCGTTGAAATCATGTTGTGTACTTGGCCACCGGTGGCTACTCCAAGACCACGGTCGTTACTGACTGGCCACTTCCCGCTGGCTACTGGCCACTGGCCACTGGCAACTAACCCATGAAAGCCGTCCTCGACCACGTCGGCATCGCCGTTGGAAATCTAGCCGACGCGCTCTCGTTCTATCGCGATGCGCTGGGCCTCGAGATAGAGGCGCCGGAGGAAGTGGCCTCTCAGCGTGTCAGAGCGCATTTCGTCCCGACGGGGCCCTCGTCGCTCGAGCTGCTCGAGGCGACTGCCCCGGACTCGCCGATCGCGCGCTTCGTCGGGAAGCGCGGCCCGGGCCTTCACCACATCACGCTGCGCGTCGAGAACCTGCAGGCGGCGCTCGCGCAACTGAAGGCGCGCGGCGTCCGGCTGATCGACGAACAGCCGAGGCCGGGCGCTGAGGGCTCGATCGTCGCGTTCATTCATCCGTCGAGCGCGCACGGCGTGCTGGTCGAGTTGAAGCAGCGCGTGCCGCGCGAGGAACCGGCCCCTGTGGTGCGTCGCCTGACGCTCGGGGACCTGGAGCTGATTTCGCTCAGCGACGGGTTCTTCCGGCTCGACGGCGGCGCGATGTTCGGCGTCGTCCCGAAGGTGTTGTGGTCGCGGCACATCGAGCCGGACGATCGCAACCGCATCCGCCTCGGTCTGCGGCCGCTCGTCGTGCGCGGGGCGCGAACGATGCTGATCGACGCGGGGGTCGGAGACAAGCTCGACGCCAAGTTGACGGACATCTACGGCCTGGAACGCGCCTCTCACCTCGATCACTCGCTTGCAGCCGCCGGTCTGACGCCTGAGTCGATCGACATCGTGCTGGCGACGCATCTGCACTTCGATCACGCCGGCGGTTTGACCATGCGCGGCGACGATGGCCGCATCCGGCCCCGCTTTCCGCGAGCGCAGTACGTCATTCGCCGCGGCGAGTGGGAGGATGCGATGACCCCGAATCAGCGAACGCGCGCGAGCTACTTCCCCGAGAACTACGCCCCGCTCGCGGAGGCGCGTGTCCTTCAGCTCGTGGACGCCGACACGACGATCATGCCGGGCGTGAAGGTCCGCAGAAGTGGCGGGCACACGCCGCATCATCAGGTCGTGGTCGTCGAATCAGGCGGACACACGGCAGTCTTTGCGGCCGACCTGGTGCCAACGGTGGCGCATCTTCCCGAACCGTGGGTCATGGGCTACGATCTGCTGCCGCTCGACACGATGCGGTTCAAGGCCACCCTGCTCGCCGAGGCGGTCAAAGGCGGGCACGTGATGTTCTTCGAGCACGATCCGGAGGTCGCCGCGGGGATCGTCGTCGAGGAAGGCGGCAAGAGGTGGGTAGAGCGAGTGCTATAGGC
>JACQTH010000664.1 GCA_016210935.1 Acidobacteriota bacterium
GGTCGCGTCTACACATTCGGCGCGACCGGAATCGTGAACGCGCTCGACGCCGGTGACGGCGCGGTCGTGTGGTCGCGCAACGTGGCGGCCGACACGGGCGTAGAGATCCCGGGCTGGGGCTTCGCGAGCTCGCCCCTGGTGGTCAACGGTCGCGCGCGGACCCGCCGGATGGACCGTCGAAGAGCGCTGGACGTCGCGGGGGTTGAAGCCGCGAGCCGCTGACGGGAACCGTAGCCAGGCCGCGCTCAGCGGCGCGGATCGGGTACAGCGACGGAAGCTCCCGATTGAATGAACGGCAGCAAATTATCGATGGCCCAGAGCTGGTTCACCAGGCCAGCGTGCCGTTCGAATGCGATTCCCGAGCCGTCGTGAAGGCTATAATCACGCGGTCCAGACGCGTTTCGACAAGGCGGTGCGAAATGAGAACAGTGAAGCTGCTCGTCGTGGCGCTCACGATCGTCGTGATCGGCGGCAGCATCGAGACCCGGGCGCAGGAGCGCGGGACGTGGCGGCCGACCATCATGACGATGAACGGGATGGTGGCCTCGGGACATCCACTGGCGTCCGAAGCGGGCCTGCGGATCCTGAAGGCCGGCGGTAACGCCCTCGATGCGGCGATCGCGACTTGGTTCGTCCAGGGGCAGGTCGAGCCAGGCTCGACGGGCCTCGGCGGCGACATGTTCATCCTCTTCTACAACGCGAAGACGAAGGAAGTGAAGTTCATCAACGGCAGTGGTCCTGCCCCCATGGCGGCCACCGTCGAGTTCTATAAGTCGAAGGGCGGGATGCCGAGCCAGGGTCCTCTGTCCGTCGAGGTCCCCGGCGCGGTGGGCGGGGCCGTCTTCGCGGCGCAGAAGTACGGGACGAAACCGCTCGCCGAGATCCTCGCTCCGGCGATCGAGATCGCCGAGCAGGGTTTCCCGATCACCGACAACCTCGGGCGGGGACTCGAAGGGTCCAAGAAGAAGCTCTCGCAGTATCCGTCCACGACGAAAATCTGGTTCAAGGACGACCGGCCGCTTCGGGCGGGCGAGGTGCTCGTGAACAAGGACCTCGCGAAGACGTTCCGGGCGATCGCCAGCGGAGGAGCGGACGCCTTCTATCGGGGCGAGATCACGAAGCGCTCGGTCGACTACCTCAAGGCGAACGGCGGCATCCACGAGCTGTCGGACTGGGCGAGCTATCAGGCGCACGAGGACACGCCCATCAATGTCAATTACCGCGGCATCGACGTGTATGAGTGCCCGCCGAACTCGCAGGGACACGTGATGCTGCAGGCGCTCACCATCCTCGAGGGGTTCAACCTGCGCTACATGGGACACAACAGCGCCCCCTACCTCCACGTCGTCACCGAGGCGCTCAAGCTGTCGTTCGCGGACCGCAACCGCTACAACAGCGATCCGAAGTTCGTCAAGATTCCCATCAAGGAGCTGCTGTCGAAGGAGTACGCGGCGGCTCGGCGGGCGCTCATCGCGCCCAACCGCGCAATCCAGGGGGAGGCGGCGCCCGGCGATCCCCGACGGCCGCAGACGTCGAGCGGCCAGATCGCGTACGCCTCGCCTCGCGCCGCGCCCGCGACCGTCAATCCGTGGAACGAGGACGAAGTCCTGAATCTGACGACGTACCTGAGCGTGGTGGACAAGGACCGCAACATGGTGTCGATCACGTCCAGCCTCCTGAGCGGGTTCGGCAGCGGGATGGTCGTGGAGGGCGCGGGCTACTTCCTCAACAACCGAATGCAGTATTTCGGGCTCGAGCCGGACGACCCGAATGTGCTTGCGCCCGGCAAGCGGACGCGGCAGACGATCAACCCCGCGCTCGCGGTCAGGAACGGCAGGCCCTTCCTCGTGTTCGGGACGCCGGGCGCCGACACGCAGCCGCAGACCCAGCTCCAGTTCTTCCTCAACGTCGTCGAGTTTGGCATGGGGGTGCAGGAGGCGCTCGAGCAGTTGGCGGTTATCAGCACGAGCTTCCGCGCCTCCTACTACCCACACGAGATCGCGGGCACGCTCCTGACGCCGGCCGCGCTCCCGAAGCACGTGCAGGAGCAGTTGGCGGCCCTCGGGCACACGCTCGATTTGCGACCGTCGCGCGGCGTCGGCTCGAACAAGGCGATCATGGTGCACCCCGAGACGAAGGTCCTCATGGGTGGCGTCAGCCCGACCGGCGACAGCTACGTCATGGGATGGTAAGACGCGCCCGTGGTGACGGTCGAAAGTGATGATGCTCGCTCCCCGCGTGCGTCGCGAGCTTTTCTCGCTTCCCTCCGCCGCGTCGCTGAGGTAAACTCTCCGCCCTCCGCAATCGTCTTTCTTCATCGCGTCGCCCGCGTTTTCTTCATCCAGGTGGTTGGGACATCCAGGGGCCCGCTGCGAGACGTGAACTCTGTTCAGGCTACTACCCCTGGACGGCTGACAGGCAGGAAGGAGGCCGTATGACTCGCCAGGGGGCACTCGCGCTCGCGCTGCTTCTCGCGATGACAGGGGTCGCATCCGCCCAGACGGTGAGCGCGACGACGGGGGCGATCAATGGAAGAGTCACCGACAATACGGGGGCGGTGCTGCCGGGCGCGCGCGTGGTGGCCACGAGCGCGGCGCTGATGGGCACCCGCGAGGCGGTGACCAACGAGGAGGGGAACTACCGGTTTCCGGCCGTGCCACCCGGTGACTACACCCTGACGTTCGAGCTGGACGGGTTCATCACGGTCAGGCGCGAAGGCATTCGGGTCGGCCTCGGGTTCACGGCAACGGTGAACATCGAGATGCGGATCGCGGGGCTCGAGGAGAGCCTGACCGTGACAGGCGAATCGCCGGTCGTCGATACGCAGGCGACGAAGATCACGACGAGCTTCGACACCCAGATGCTGGCGAGCCTGCCGAACGCCCGCGACCAGTGGGCGATCTTGGCCGAATCGCCGGCGGTCCGGCTGAGCCGCATCGACGTCGGCGGCAGCGCGTCGGGCACGCAGACCGGTTTCTCGGTCTACGGGACGAGCGGCCAGAATCGGCCGATGGTCGAGGGGATCAACTCGACCGAGGGCACCGGCGCGTTCGGGAACTACGTCGACTACGGCTCGTACGACGAGGTGGCGGTCGCGACCGGGGCGCACGGGGCGGACATGGCGGTGCCGGGCGTCCAAATGCAGTTCATCAGCAAGTCGGGAGGGAACGCGTATCACGGGTCGTTCTTCGCCGACTACGAGAACGAGGACTGGCAGGCGTTCAACATCGACGCGGCGCAGATCGCGCGCGGCGTCACGGGCGGCGGCGGGCTGGAGCCGCGCGATGTGAACCGCCTGTTCAGCTATTACGACATCAACATCGACGGCGGCGGGTTCATGATCAAGGACCGCCTCTGGTGGTATGCCTCACTTCGGTACCTGAACACTCAGGCGCGATACACGAACTTCCCGGTCAAGCCACACCAGACCATCCTCTCGAACTTCACGGCGAAGCTCACCTACAGCCTGAGCCAGAACAACAAGTTCGTCGCGTACCTGCAGCCGAGCCGGAAGCAGCAGCCGAACCGTCTGGATCGGTTCCGGCTGAATGCCACGACCGCGTTCCACACGTCGACGGATTCGACGTTCTACCAGGACTACTATCCGCGCCTCTGGAAGGTCGAGTACAGCTCGGTGCTCAGCGACACGCTGTTCTTCGAAATCCGGACCGGGATGTTCGGCTACAACTGGCCGGACAAGAACTACACGGACGCCCCGAGCGTCGAGGACATCGGCCGCAACGAGGTGTCTGGCGCGGCGCGAAACCGCTTTTCGCGGCCGCGGCGGAACCAGGTGTTAGGGTCGCTCAGCTACTTCAAGGACAACTGGGCGGGCAGCCACAACCTCAAGTTCGGCTGGGAGATTTTCCGGGAGACCGGCACCGTGCTGGATCTGGCCGGGTCGTACAACAACGTCGTGCACATTTTGCGGAACGGCGCGCCGATCGAGGTCTATCTGCTCGAGAACCCGACCAAGTCGGAGAACGGGCTCTGGGCGTACGGCGTGTATCTGAACGACAGCTGGCGGGTATCGAACCGGTGGAGCCTGAACCTCGGGGCCCGCTTCGATCGCTACCGCAACTTCCTGCCGGAACAGGAGCACCCGGTGGGGCGGTTCAACCCGGTGGCGCAGATCTTCCCGGAAATCGAGAACACCAACACCTTTAACACGTTCGGGCCCCGATTCGGGATGACGTACAACCTCTCGGGCAACGGCAAGACGGTCGCGAAGTTCAACATCGGCCGGTATTGGTGGAACCCGGGGACCGGGTTGTCCTCGAACCCGAACCCGAATGTGTGGTGGAAGCGGTACGCCTGGACCGACCCGAATCGGAATGGGGTCTGGGATCCCGGCGAGGAAGGCCGCCTGCTCGCAACCGCCGGTGGCGTGGAAACCTCGACGCTCGACCCGGATCTGAAAGATCCGTACACCAACGAGATCGCGGCCTGGTTCGAGCGCGAGCTGGTGCCCAACTTCGGGGTGCGGACCGGCGTTGTCTGGCGGGGTGTGCGGCAGCAGCATGCCGTGGTGAACATCAACCAGCCATTCGAGGCGTTCACGATCCCCGCGCTGGTGCCCGACCCGGGGCCTGACGGCCGGATCGGCACGAGCGACGATAGGGCGCCCGTCCAGGCGTGGAACCTCAATCCGGCGCTGCTGGGTCTTCGGACCGTGACGGTGCGGAAGAACATCCCGAACTCGGACGAGAACTTTTACACCTGGGAGATCACGGGGACCAAGCGGATGAGCCACCGGTGGTCGCTGCTGGCGAGCTTCTCCCATACGTGGAACCGCCCGAACGTCGTGCCCCTCAATCCCAACGATCTTCAGCAGACCGACGGGAAGGGCACGCACAAGTTCACCGACTGGGCGGCGAAGCTGCACGGCACGTGGGAGGCGCCCTGGGGCCTGAAGATCACCCCGATCCTCCGGCATCAGTCGGGCGCAACCTTCGGCCGGACGTTCACCGCGACGCTCAACTACGGCAGCGTGACCATGCGGCCCGAGGCGCGCAACGCCCGCCGGAACGACAACGTCACGCTGGTCGACGCGCGGGTGGAGAAAGTGGTCCGGCTGCGACGCACCGCGCAGGTGTCGGGATTCATCGATCTGTTCAACATGTTCAACGCGAACCCGATCCAGAACATCACGTCGACCTCGGGCAGCAACTTCCTGCGGCCGTCGAACATCGTACCGCCGCGCCTCCTCCGCATCGGCACGAAGGTCGATTGGTAGGGTGCAAGGAGGATCGTATGACTGATCTGAAAGGGCTGGCCTTCACGGAGCACGCCCGCAAGGTCACTCGACGAATCGTCGTCTTCCCCGGCGCGCGTCGCCAATGAATCGACGCGTGGAGGTTCTCCCGATCGAGGAGTTCTTGGCGCAACTGCCTGGCTAGTCCACGGGCCCGGACGGAGAATCGCGGCCAGTCGATAGGTCGCACTATCCAATAGCCCCTCCTCCCTTCATGTCCAGGACGGACTCTTCGTAGGATGCACGGACGCGCCCTACGTACCGGAGAAACACCGGCAGGTCCGCGAGTCGAAGAGCCTGCGGCCCGTCACACAGCGCAGCCTCGGGATGGGGATGAAAATCGACCAACACGCACGTGGCACCCGCAAGAACACCCTGGCCAGCGGCGTGGAACAC
>JACQTH010000653.1 GCA_016210935.1 Acidobacteriota bacterium
ACTCAGCAGGGTGGAGTCCGGGCGAGCCCTGCCCGCGCAGGGGGACCGGCCACTCCAAAACGAGGGATCAAGATGCGGAGCCTGCTGAAGAAAGGCCCCTGGACGTCGCGCTGGAGCACGTTCTTCGCGCTCGCGGTCGTAGCGTTTTCAGGGTTGAGCCCTGTCCAGGCTGATCAACGACCGACGCAGGGCCGAGCGGCCGTGCGGGCGCCCGTACAAACGGCCGGCCAGGCTCAGCAGCCGCCGCCTCCACCGCTGCCGCCTCTGGCGGTGACACAGCTCGAAGTTCAGCAGCTCAAAGGCGCGGAACCGACGTTCTCGCTCAGCTTCTCCGAGCCGATTCCGATTCGGGACCTGCTGCTCCTGCTCGTGAGGGACACGAACATCAGCGTGGTCCCCGATCCGAGCGTCGAAGGCCCGACGTTCATCGGCGAGCTGAAGAACGTCACCCTGACACAGGCGCTCGATCTGATTCTTCATCCGCTGAATCTCGATTACACG
The DNA here is from genome assembly GCA_016210935.1 of Acidobacteriota bacterium. Taxonomy (GTDB): domain Bacteria; phylum Acidobacteriota; class Vicinamibacteria; order Vicinamibacterales; family JACQTH01; genus JACQTH01. The sequence goes on from JACQTH010000653.1 coordinate 502, forward strand.
TTCCAGGACAACGTCATTCGCGTGTTCGCGCGACAGTTGGAGACGCGGATTTTTCACATCAACTACGTGGCGACGCGGCGATCGGGCAGCCGCTCGCTCGGCGCCACGACCGGCGCGACCGGTGCCGGCGTGACCGGCTTCGGCGCCGGTGTCGGCGGCGGGATCGTCGGGGGCGTGGGCGGCCTGGCGGGCGGGCAGTTTGGGCAGACGACGGGAGGCGGGGGCAGCTCGGCTTCCGTGACCGGGACCGATTCGAACGATCTCTTCCAGGAAATCACCCAGGGGATCGCGACCGTGTTGTCCGGCGAGGGCCGATGGAACCTCGATCGAAAAGCCGGAATTCTCCAGGTGAGCGATTATCCGAGCAATCTGGACAAGGTCGCGACCTACATCGCGGCGTACGAGGCGCGCGTCCTGCGTCAGGTGCAGATCGTCGCGCAGGTCATCGAGGTCGAACTGCGTGAATCGCTGTCGACCGGCATCGACTGGGGCACGGTGTTCCGTAACGCCGGCGACAGCGTGAGCCTTACCCAGAACCTCACCCCGACGGACGCGGGCGGCGCGTTCACGATCGGGATGTCGATCCGCAATATCACGGGATTGCTCGACGCGTTCGCGACACAAGGACGGGTGAACGTGCTCTCGACCCCGCGCGTGATGGCGATGAACAACGAGCCGGCCGTGATGCGGGTCGGCACCCAGGACGTCTTCTTCACGACGACGTCTCAGGTCGACGCGACGACCGGGCGGGTGCTGCAGACGACCGTGACCCCGCAATCCATCACGGAGGGCGTCGTGCTGAGCGTGACGCCGCAAATCAGCGGCGACGGGATCATCAACCTCAGCATCAACCCGAGCGTGACGGAACGCACCGGCCAGGCCACGTCGCGGCTCGGCGACACCGTCCCCATCATCAGCGTCCGCGAAACTGATACGCTGGTGAGGCTTCGCGAAGGCGAGACCATCGTCATCGCGGGCCTGATGCAGGAACGGTCCTCGAAGGAGGACGGGAAGGTTCCCGGCCTGGGCGACGTTCCGGTCATCGGCGGCCTCTTTAGGCGAAGCGACAAAACGAAGCGCAAGACGGATCTCGTCATCCTGCTGACGCCGTCGCTGATGAACTTCTCCGCGATTCAGATCGAGTCGATGCGACAGCAGGAGAAGATGTACGAGGCGCAGAAGGCGCCTCCGAGGAAATAAATGCTGCAATCTGGCGATCTCGCGATTTGGCGATCTGGCGGTTTATGGGATGAATCAACCAATGAATCGCCAAATCGCCAGATCACCAAATCGCCAGATTGACGAGGCTCAATGTACGAAGAGTACTATGGCTTCGGCGAGAAGCCATTCAGCCTGACGCCGGACCCGAAGTTCTTGTACAAGAGCGAATCGCACGCGCACGCGTTCGAGCTGCTGCAGTACGCCTTCCGGCGCCGCGAAGGCTTCGTCGTCGTGACCGGCGACATCGGGACCGGCAAGACGACGCTGTGTCGTGCCCTGCTCGAACAGATCGATCGCAAGACCTTCACGGCGCTGGTGCTCAATCCCTTCCTCTCGGAAGAGGATCTGCTGAAGCTGATTCTTCAGGATTTCGGGGTCATCTCGCGCGATGATGTCAAACATGGACGGTTGTCGGGAGTCAGCAAACAAGAGCTGATCGACACGTTGTACGATTTCCTGCTGGGCCTGTTGCCCATCCAGGCCAACGCGGTCCTGATCATCGACGAAGCGCAGAACCTGCCGCTCGAAGTGCTCGAGCAGCTTCGCATTCTGTCGAATCTGGAGACCGACAAGGAGAAGCTGCTGCAGATCGTGCTGGTCGGACAGCTGAACCTGCATCCGCTCTTGCGATCACCCGAGCTGCGCCAGCTCGATCAGCGCGTCTCGATTCGCTATCAGCTGAAGCCGCTGACGAAAGCGGAAGTGGTCGCGTACGTCGGACACCGCATCGCGGTCGCCGGGGGGTCGGCCACGGTCAGCGTCTCGCCGCAGGCGCTGCAGCAGGTGCATCTGCTGTCCGGTGGCGTGCCCAGGCTCGTCAACTTGCTCTGCGATCGCGCGCTGCTGGGCGCATTTTCGGCGCGGGTGAACCGCGTATCGGGTGAGATAGTGATCAGGGCCGGTGAAAGTCTCGATCTGCCCGCTCAAGGGCGGTCGCGATTCGGCTGGCTTCGCCGCCTCGCCTCGTAACGTGCGGGCCCTATCGTGAGCCTTCGACTGGACGCCCTTCGCCGCGGCAAGAAGACCGACGCGCCCAACCGGCCCGCTGCGTCGAAGACCACCCACGCCGATGCCGTCCTGGCGTCGCTGGGCTATCCGAAGCCGTCGCGCCGCTCGGCCGTCAGCGGCCAGGCGATCGCGCTCATTGCGACGGCGGCCCTGCTCGCCGGCATCGCGGCCTGGCAGGGCGCGGTCTGGCTGACGTCAACCGCCCGGCCGACGGCGACTCAGAGACAGGCCGCGGCGCGTCCTGCGGCTCCCCAGCAGAACCCGCAGCCTCCAGCGCCGGCTTCGATGCCGCCGGTGCAGGCCGTCGCACCGCCGGCGCAGCCCGGTCCCGCCGACGCGCCGCCGTCTGCCGCTGATCAGCCCGCGTCGGAGACGGCGAGCTCGGCGGACGCCGCACAAACGGGAGCCGTTTCGTCCGAGCCGGAGCCGGAACCCGCGGCCCCGATGGCCAGGATCGTTCCGCCGAACCCTTCGCCGCCCGCGGCAGAAATCGCGCGGCGCGAAGCCGCTCCAGATCCACCCGAAGCACAGAAATCGCCCGTGTTCCGGCCGGCGTCGCCGCCGGCTCGTTTTATTCCGGCGTCCCCTGCTCAGTCTGCACGCCAACAGGTTGTCGAAGAAACGGAGCCGGAGATCCTCGAGGCGCCGATGCCCGCTCAGCGGCAGGCGCCACCGCCTGCGCGCGCGGGCAGCGGCCGGCCCGCGACTGGTCCGACCGAGAACGACTACTTCAAGCTCGCGCTCTATTACCAGCAGACCGGGGACTTCGAGAACGCGCTGATTCAGTACAGGAAGGTTCTCGAGATCAACGAGATGAACCCCGAGGCGCACAACAACCTCGGGGTGCTGTACCAGAACAAGGGTCTGACGGAGGAAGCGATCCGCGAGTTCCGGCGTGCCGTTTCGATCGACCCGAAGTACGCCAAGGGCCACAACAACCTGGGCGTGGCGCTCCTGCGGGCGGGACAGATCGATGCGGCGGCGGCCGAGTTCCGGTGGCTCATCGACTCCGATTCGAAGAACGTGGACGCCCTTGTCAACCTCGGGATCGCCCTGAAATCGGCGAACCGCCTGGTCGAGGCGCGCGAGTACCTGCTGCGCGCGATGTCGGTGAAGAGCACGCACCCGGCCGTTCACTACAACCTGGCGTTGATCTACGAAGAAGAGGACGAGATCATCCGGGCCGTCGAGCACTACGAGAGATTCCTGCAGTACGCGGGCCCCGAGCACGGCAACTACGCCAAGGACGTCCGCACGCGCGTGAGCAACCT
>JACQTH010000115.1 GCA_016210935.1 Acidobacteriota bacterium
CGAGCGTAGCGAGTCGAAGGACGCCCTGTGGCCTTCGCACCCCAACGCGCTGGGGAACGCGCGTTGGGGGCCCCGCGCTTGCCGCGGCGCTTCCCGCCGCAGCCTACCGGCGGTCGGCGTCCACGGTGGACGTCGATGGGTCCGCAGTCTTCATCCGGAACGCCGGGCTCTTGACGATCTCGAGCACGAACGCGGACAGCCGATAATCGGCGGCCTGCGCCTGACGAACGATACTCCGGGCGGTGGGCATATCGGCGTGGTCGAGTCGCCGGCCCAGCGCGAAGGTCATGAGATTCTCGGTAAAGTTCTGGATCAACACCCTGGGTCGCTTCAGGAGCGCCTGCCGCAGGTCGGCCGGGCCCGCCATCGGCGTTCCGTCGTAGAGCGTGGTCGTGGCATCCACGGGCATACCGTTGTCCTTGATACGCCACGCCCCGGTGACGTCGAAGTTCTCGAGCGCCAGGCCGATCGGGTCAATCATGCGGTGGCACGACGCGCACGCGGGATTCGCGCGGTGCTGTTCCATGCGCTCCCGCACGGTCCGGAATCGTCCCTCCTCGGCCTCCGCGGTCGCCTCGAGGTCCGGTACGTTCGGGGGCGGCGGCGGCGGCGGCGTGCCGAGCAGCACTTCCATCACCCATTTGCCTCGAAGGACGGGCGACGTCCGGTCGGCGTGGGAGGTCAGCGTCAGGATGCTGCCGTGTCCCAGGACGCCACGGCGCCAGCCATCTGGATACGTCACTTTGCGAAACTCGGGACCGAACACGTTGGGGATGCGGTAGTGTCTGGCGAGCCGCTCGTCGACGAACGTGTAGTCGGCGGAAAAGAGGTCCAGCACGGGCCGGTCCTCGCGGACGATGTGGCGGAAGAAGAGGTCGGTTTCGCGACGCATCGCCGATTTGAGCTGCTCGTCGAAGTCCGGATAGAACCGCACGTCGGGATTGATCGTCTCGAGATCCTGCAGCCGCAGCCACTGCGCGGCGAAGCGCGACGCCAGCACTTCGGAGCGGCGGTCCGCGAGCATGCGGCGCACCTGCTGCTCGAGTCCCGTCTCGGTCGACAACTGCCTGGCCTCGGCCGCGCGCAGCAATTCTTCATCCGGACCGGTGGCCCAGAGAAAAAACGACAGCCGGGAGGCGAGCGCGGAATCGTCGAGCCTGTAGACGGAACCGGGACGTGCGGCAGGCGGACGCTCCTCGAAGCGGAAGACGAACCGAGGGCTCGCCAGGATCCCTTCGAGCGCCAGCCGAACACCTGCCTCGAATCCACCTTCGGCCGCACCTTTCCGGTACAACGCCATCAACGCGTTGAGGTCGGAGTCGGTCGCCGTACGTCTGAAGGCCTGGGAGGCGAGGCGTGTCACGATCGCGCGAGCGCAACCGAGCTGCTGCGACTTGTCCGCCGTAGCCTTGCCGCCTTCGGCCGCTGGCGAGTCGTCGGGAACAGCGGCCTTCGGCGAGCCTCGCCGAAGCGCGGAGCGCGGAGGCGGGGCGAAGGCGGATGAGTTGCCGGGATGGCACGCGAAGATCTTCCGGCGGCTTGGCGTCTGCGACACGCCGGTGGTCGTGAACGGCCCGGTGATGGCGAGGTCGCGCAGGTGCGGCAGCGTCGTGAACCCGTAGGCATCGGCGATGCTGGTGCTCGCCAGCGACCATTCGAGTGGTGAAATCAAATCCTGGACGGGCCCCTCGAAGCGGCGGATAAACGCCGCCGAAACGCGGTGCGGGCCCGCGGTGACGCGAATCGGCTCCGTTCGCAGGTTCACGCCCTCGGGATCCGAGGTGGTCATCCACCGATCGATATCGAGCAGCGCCACCCGGTCGCCGTCGGTCGAGATCTCGATCTGCTCGGGCGCCTCGGCGGTGTGCAACGCCGCGCGCCCGTTCCCGAACAGCGCGCCCGTGGTCTCGTGATAGAAGGAGACGCGGAACCGGTACTCGCCATCGGCCGGGAACGTGTGCACCACCGAGACCCCGCCCCTCGTGCCGTACGGCGCGCCCTCCACATGCTCTCGCTGCGAGGCCCATCGCGACACCGGGTAGGCGGCTTCACGCGCCGTCGCGGCGGGATCGCCGACGGCCAGTCGAGTGATTTCCGCGGCTGCGGTGAGGTACGCCTGCATCAAGGTCGGCGAGAGCAGCTGGGCATCGGCAATGTTGTCGAAGTTCGCGCTCTTCGAATCGAGCGGCAGGTAGTCACCGGCGTTCACGTCGAGCGCGAGCAGATCGCGAATCGTTCGCGCGTACTCGGCCCGGTTGAGCCGCTGGAAGGTCCGGCGGCCGGGCGGAGGTTCCTTGGCCCGCGCGTCCACCTGGGCCTCGAGCATGTCGGCCAGGCCGGTGAGCACCGCCTCGTCCGGCCGCCAGCTTCCCGGCGGCGGCATCAGCCCGGCGCGCAGCTTGCGGAGGATCTTCTCGCTGATCTCGCTGTTCTGATCAGCGCGGGTGACGTCAAACGCCTGCAGGGAGAGGTTGCCGCTGCGGGTGCGATCGTTGTGACAGGCTGCGCAGGTGCGGCTGACGACGGCCTGGGCGGCTTCGACCGTGGGGGAGTTCGCGGGGGATTGATGGGCAGTTGGGGAACCGCCTGCCAGGACAACGCAGGCG
>JACQTH010000658.1 GCA_016210935.1 Acidobacteriota bacterium
CGCTGGACGCGACGCCCGTCAATCTCGGATCGCCCCGAAACTGCGCCCACCCCGTGACCGCGGCGGACGGCGACGGCGGTCGCGGCTGCTGTCGAACGTGGATTCGGGGGAATCCCGTCAGAAGAAGGGTCAGGAGGAAGCCTCTACGATCCTGCATGGCCTATCCCCGATCGCCGGCTGCCTACTCGGTTTTCGCCGAAACCGCCAGAGCGAACAGCCTGTTCCGATTATTGAGGAACAGCACGCCATGGGCCGGCACCGCCGTCGCCGTCACGGCGTTGTCCATGTTCATCTCGGCGAGGACCTTCTTCTCCTTGCCGGTCTGCATGACGACAACGTCGCCGTCTTCGTCACCAAGGTAGATTCGTCCGTCGGCGATGAGCGGCGAGCCCCAGACGGCCGCGAACATGTCGTGGGTCCAGTACAACTGGCCGGTCTTCGCGTCGAGGCAATGGAAGAAGCCGCTGAAGTCGGGGATGTACACGAGGCCGTCCAGAATCGCCGCGGTGGAGATCGATCGGCGGATCTTGTCGAAGTGCCACACGCGGCCGGTCTCGGTGATGTTGCCGCGCCTGGTCGCGTCGATGCAGTACATGTGGCCGACACCCTCGCCGTGCTCGGGATCCTGTCCGTTGGCGATGTAGACGCGGTCCTGGTAGATGACGGGCGTCGAGATGAGCTCGTTTCGCGTGCGAGGCCACGTGGATTCTTTGGGGTTCGTGTCGAACTCCCACAGTTTCTTCCCGGTGAGGGCTTCGTAGCCCCGCACCCAGCCGTCGCCCTGCGCGGAAACGACCTGGACGACGCCGCCAATCGTGCCGACCGAAGGCGTCGACCATTGTCCGTGCAGGATGCGATCCTCGACCGAGTTGTCCTCCCATACGAGCTTCCCGGTCTGCCTGTTGAGCGCGATGATCGCCGGCGCCCTGGGCGACGGGATGTGCACGTGGCTTTCGTCCTGGCCGTTCGAGGTGCTGAGGAAGATCAGATCGCCATGGGCGACGGGAGAGGAATTCGCGAGGTTGTGCGGGTAGACGCCGAGCTCCTCCATCATGTCGAACGTCCAGATCACGTCCGCGTCGAACTGACCGGTTAGCTTTTCATCCGTGACAGGACCGTCGTTCTCGTTGTCGCGAAAACCCTTCGTGTCGACACACATGACGACGGCGCGATTCGTGACGTAGTAGAGCCGATCACCCAGCACGAGCGGCGACGAGGCGACACCCTGATAGGGCCAGTCGTTGGCGCGGCCCGATTCGAGCTTCGTCTGGGTCTGCTGCCACATGAACTCGCCGTCAGACTCGCGGAACGCCATCAGGACGCCGCGGTCGCCGGGCTGTTTGGGATCGCGCAGCCGTTCGTTGTTCGTGCCGACGAACACGAAGCCGTCGGCGACGACAGGATTCCCGTAGCTTTGCGATCCGAGCTCGGCGACCCACTTCACGTTCTTTTTCGATTTGAGGTCCCACTCGATCGGCAGGTCCTTCATGGTCGAAACCATGTTGCGGTCCGGCGTGCCGCCCCACATCGGCCAGTCGCCGGTGCCGGGATCGGAGGCGGCCACACGCTGATCGCCAAGTGCGGTCAGCGCCAACAGCCCAAAGCTCAACGCCCGAAGCCTGAAGCCCGAAGCCCGAAGCCTGTAACCCGAAGCCCGAAGCCCGGAGCCTGAAGCCTGAAGCCTGTGAGTTCTCATCATGATCCTTGGTTCGCCACGATCTTGAGGTTGTCCAGAAACGCGCCAAACTCCGCGTCGACGAAGAGGCCCGCCGCCCCGTGTCGATTGCCCTGCGGATCGATCTTGTCGATTATCCACGCCGCTGGCTCCGGCTCGCCGGTCGGCCACACCTTGCCGCGCGCCCGTACCTGACCGTTCGGCAGGTTCTCGACCCGCAGCTTGAGGTGATACCAGGTGTCCGGCTTCCATGCATACGGCACCGTGACCGTCCGTGCGGTCTCCGGTTCCCACGGCTCCAGCTTCAGGCGCTGCGTGGTGCCGTAGAGCACGAGCGAGTACCGCTGCGCGGTGATGCCGACGTCCGCCTGCTGCCGCCGCCTCGTCGGCGCCCGCACGTCGGCTTCGAAGGTGTAGTTCGACCAGCTCACCGGACCGATGAACGCCCGGATCCGCTTGAAGATCGTGTTGTCGGGCGCCTTCTGCAGCACCTTCTGGCCGTCGAGCGTCACAACCGAGAATTTCCCCGCCACGGCATTCACCCAGCCGGTGGGCACAGCGGCGTCCGCGTAGCCCTCGAACGTCTCGCCCCAAGGGAGCGGACGCACGACGCGCGCGCGCGCCTCGCCCGTAAGGGTCCCCACCGTCGCTTTGATGAGGCCCGCCTGGTCCTCCAAGTCGCCCGACACCGTGAAGGCGCCGTCGACCACCGATCCCTTCAGGCCCTGAAGCGACCATGTCGCCTTCTCGTCTCGCAGGAAGCGCCCTTTGTCATCGAAGAGCCTGGCGCGCAGCTTGGCGGTCTGTCCCGGCGCCAGCACGAGCTCGGTGGGGGCGACCTGCAGGAAGGCGGGAGTCCCCTCGGCCTGCGGCGCCGGATCGTCGGCGGCCGTCCCCGTCAGGGTCTTGGCTCGCTTGGGTCCAATCGCGTACACCGCGTCGCTCGACATGAAGAAGATGCGGCCTCGTGAGACCGCCGCGCCGCCGAGAATCTGCTCCGGCGTCCCCTCGGAGCCGCAGCAACTGTTCCGGCTCGGTGGAAGCTCGACGCTGCTGAGCACGTCCGCCCCGGCGGCGCCCACCCGCACGATGAAAAACCTCCCGCTCTCCGTGCCGACGTACAGCTTCCCGTCGGCCAGGACGGGCGGCGCTTTCTGCACCGTCCCCAACTGCTTCACCCACAGCTCTCGGCCGGTCTGGAGATCGAACGCCTTCAGTCGCGATCCGTTCTCGATCTGATACACGCGCGTGCCGTCGTGAACGGGAGGCGAGAAGCCGAACTGATCGCCCTTGTGCACCCACCTGAAGGTCTTGATGTCGCCCTTCATCGATCCGTCGATCGCGCCGATCAGGCCGAGCTCGGGGATGTCGAGGTTCTCGTCGCCGTGCGACACGATGACCGTGTCCTGGTGGACGACGACGCCCGTGTTGATCGCGCGCTTGGCGAGCACGGTGCCCCAGACCTTCTCGCCGGTCTGCGGCTTGATGGCGTACACACCGCCGTCGCCGAGCCCGGCAATCAGCAGACGCAGGCCGTTGATGGTCGCGATGATCGGTGACGCGTACGCAGTGTCGTACGGGCGGCCGCCGGGATGGGACACGTAGACGATCTCGCCGGTCCGCTTGTCGAACGCGATGAAACGATGCGCGCGGTTGGCCTGCGCTCCCCAGTTCGACACGGCGGAACTCACGATCACCAGATCCCCATCCACCACCGGCGACATCGTCCGGCCGCCATGGGTCGTGAAGGCGGCGAACTCCTCTCCGAGCGATCGCTGCCAGAGGAGCTTTCCGTCTCTGGTCAACGCCACGGCGGTCGCGCCGACGCCGAGCGCGTAGATGTTTCCTGTTTCGGGATCGGCTGCCGGCGACGCCCAGCCGACGCGGTGCGGCGGGACGTCGCTCTGGAAGATGTTGAACTTGTACTCCCAGATGACCTTGCCGGTCTCGGCGTCGAGACACATCACGCGCTCCTGCAGGTCCGCGCCCCGGCCGGCGGGGTTCTGCACGTACACGTGATTCCCCATCACGATCGGCGTCGAGCGGCCGCCGCCGGGGACCCGCCACAGGAAGCTCTCTCCGTTCAAGGTCCAGGTGTCGATGAGCCCGGTTTCCGCCGACACGCCGTCGCGCTGGGGCCCACGCATCTCCGGCCAGTCGCCGAGAGCGATGCGGCGCGGCCCTTGCGCGGTTGCCACAACCGCAAGCACCGTCGACGCGAGCAGAGCCGTCATGCCGAGCAGAGCCAAAAGGCCTCGAGGTGTCTTCGCCATGGCTTTTGTGGTGGCTCGTAGTAGTGGTTCGTAGTGCTCGGCTTTAGCCGGGCCTCATCAACGCCGATTCTATGTCAATCGGGCAGCGCTTCCTGCTTGGGTTCCGGCAGCCAGAAGCTGGCCGCGAATCCCACGAGGTATACGGTCGTACCCACGAGCGCCGACGCGTACGCAAGCTGGGCCGCCGGGGTGGCGCCGGGCATCGACGCGACGAGCTGCGTCGTCACGTAGGCGGCGGACGTACCGATCATGCGCCCGCCCACGTTCGCCGCGAAACTCTCGCCCGTTCCGCGCAGGTGCGTGGGGTACACGCGGGGCAGGTAGTTGCCCCAGAAACTCATTTGCGCGATCGTCAGGAGCCCGACGAGAAAGATGCCCCACTTCAGCAGCTCGAGGCTGCTGGTGCCGGCAAACGCGAATACGAGCGGCAGGAGGATCAGGCCGGGCACTTGAAACGTCCGGACCAACCGTCGCCGGCTGACGATCCGGATCGCCAGGTACGCGAGCAGAAACCGGCCGACGAGGCCGCCGATTTCCTGGAACGACTGCACCAGGCTCACAATCTGCTGCTGCGCCGGCCGAGGCAGACCTCTCAGCTCCGCCAGCCCGGGGACCATCCGCGGCACTTGTTGAATCGCGCCGAAGGCGGCGCCGAAGACGCACGCCATCATCACCGTGGTAACGATGGTGGTGCGGAAGAACTGAGGTTGAAAGAGGACGCCGAGGCTCGGACGCTTGAGGGTGCCGGCCCGCTTCTTCTCCTGCCACGCCGGAGATTCGGGCAGGAACGGGCGGATGATCATCAGCGGGATCGCCGGGATGACGCCGGAGATGAGGGTGTAGCGCCACGCCTCGTGACCGCCTCCGATCTCCGGCAGCCGGTCGGCGTAGGTGACGGCGATCGCGTACGCGCCGGTCACCATCAGACCGCCCAGCGAGGAGAAGGCCTGCGTGTAGCCTACGACGGCTTCCCGCCGCTTCGGATCGGGAAAGAGCTCCGAGAGCCAGGCCACGGCGGCCACGAACTCGACGCAGACGCCGACAAACGTGCAGCAGCGCAGGAAGAGCAGCCAGCCGATCGTCGGGGCAAAGCCCGCGGCGAATGCCGAAAACCCGTACAGCAGAATGCTCCAGACGAGCACGCGGCGTCGTCCGAGCCGGTCGGTCAAGTACCCGCCCAGCAGACCGAAGATCCCGCCCGCGATCGCCGGGATCCAGAAGAGCAGGCCGGCCCACTGGCCGTAGATCGGTGTGCCGGGCGCCGCGCCGAGGAGCTCGCCGAGCGCCGGTCCGATGATGAGCGGCAGCATCAGCAGCTCGTAGGAGTCGAAGGCGAATCCCATCGAGGCGACGATGCAGATGAGCCACTGGAGGCCGGTCAGCTTCTGAAGAGCTTCACGGGGTTGGACTGTGGGCATGGAACTCCTGGTGCAGGAGATAGAGTACCGCCGCGACGAACGAAAGCAGGGGACGCATGCCGTGAGACGAGCACTATACATGACGCTATACTGGCCGCCTCTATGAACAAGGTCGCCGACGTGAGTTTGGAAGCTCGCGCCGAAGCGGCGCGCGAGCGCCTGGACACCTGGGTCCGGGAAATCGTCGCCTGGCATTTCGATCCCGCGACCGGTTGTCCGTTCTGGTTGGACTATGCCGCGAAGCTGGAATGGGATCCCCGGACGGTCGTCCGCGGCTTCGCGGATCTGCCGCGACTCGGCTGGTTCGAGGACGAGTGGCTGCGGGGCGGCCCGGTGCAGCGGTGGGTTCCGAAGGGGTTCGCCGGGCAGCCGGTCTACGTTTTTGAAACCGGCGGCACGACGGGCATTCCCAAGACCCGCGTCGCGTTCAACGACTTCCGAACCGATTACGAGCTGTTCAGCGAGACGTTGCCCGACGAGTTTTTTCCGAAAGGGTCGAACTGGCTGATGCTCGGTCCCTCCGGCCCGCGCCGGCTGCGGCTCTCGGTCGAGCATCTCGCGCAGTATCGCGGCGGGATCTGCTTCTGCGTCGATCTCGATCCGCGATGGGTGATCAAGTTGATCAGGAAAGGATGGACCGAGCATCTGCAGGCCTACAAGGATCACTGCATCGATCAGGCGGTGACGATCCTGCAGGCCGGGCACGACATCCACTGCCTCTTCGCGACGCCGAAGCTGCTCGAAGCGCTGGCACTGCGGCTCGAGTCGATGGGGACCAGCATCCGCAAGGCCGGGATCACCGGCATCTTCTCGGGCGGCACCGAGTTCACGCCGCAATGGAACCGGTTCGCCCACGAGGAGCTGCTCGACGGCGCCTACATGACGCCGACGTACGGGAATTCGCTCATGGGGCTGGCGCCGAGCGCGCCGAGCGGCCCGGCAAACGGCTACAAGATCACGTATTACGCGCCGCAGCCGCGGGCCATGATCGAGGTCGTGGATTTCGATCAGCCCGATCGCGTCGTGCCGTACGGCGCGACCGGGCGCGTCAAGCTGACCACGTTGACGAAGGAGTTTTTCATTCCCGGCTTTCTC
>JACQTH010000669.1 GCA_016210935.1 Acidobacteriota bacterium
ATCTGGAACGGCTCGAATGCATCGAGACGCTCCTTCGCTCCCACCCGGGCCTGTTTGTCGCCGGGAATTCCTATCGCGGCGTGTCGATGAACGCGTGCATCGCGGACGCAGAGCCGCTGGCGCGGCGGGTGCTGGATGCGTGGACGAGGCCGTCTGAAGCGGGACCGCGGGCGGCCTGAATAGAGTGCCTGGAGTACCTAGAGTGCCTGAAGTGCCTGGAGTGCCAGAGGTGCTGAAGACGCTTCGGCGATCGCGCGCCTTTTGCCACGCTCAGGCACCCTAGGCACTTTAGGCACCTCAGGCACCCTACTTCCTCCGTTCGATCTCCCGGATTTTCATCCCCAGCGCCAGGACGACAACGATGATCACGGCGAGCGATCCGAAGAGCCCGCGGCGGCGGAAACGAAGCTCCCTGAGCGCCGCCTGACCGGCGTTCTCCACTCCTCCGACGATCTTCAACCCGGCGGCCACCACCGGGTCCACGGTCGCGGGATTGGTGGCGTGGATCTCCGTGCGGGCGAGCGTGAGCTGATTGCCCGCCTCGGCGAGCGCCAGCTTCTGGTCGCTGACCTCCATGCCCTGATTCTCGACGCCTTCGATGAGCTCGCGCGCGTGGGCGATGCCGGTCTTGAGCCTCTCGATACCGCCGCGCATCTTCTCGGCGGCCAGCAGACCGTTGTCGCCGGGACTGTGGCAGGTCACGCAGATCGCCTTCGCTCCGCTCCCGAGCATCTCGTCCGAGCTGGGCTCCACGGCGTGATTGTTGTGACACTCGACGCACGCCCGATCGAAGATCGGCTTGTGCGTGCTCTGCTCGAACCGGGTCGCGAACACGGCGTGGCACGTCCCGCACACGTTGGCGACCGCGCCGACGCCGGGCGGCGCGGCGCCGTGATTGCCATGACAGTCGTTGCAGGTGGGTGCCGACAGGTCGTTGCCCTTGGTCAGGGCGCGGTAATGAACGCTGTTCCTGTAATCGTGAAGCTGATTGGTCGGCAGCGGCGTCCCCGCCTCCGTGCGCTCGGCCTTCATGTACTCCGTGTTGCTGTGGCACGAGGCGCACGTGGTGGCGACATTCAGTGGGTACACCGGTGACCGGGCATCGCTGACCATCCGAATCCCATGAGCGCCGTGGCAGCTGATGCAGGTGGCCACGCGCGAGTCGCCGGCCGCGAGCTGCTTTCCGTGGCCGCTGGTGGCGTACTCGCTCGCCTGATCGACGCGCTGCTTCGGCGCGTAGCGGCGCATCAGCTCCGCGTCGCTGTGACACCGCGCGCAGGTCGTGATGATCGCCGCCCCGGTCGGCCGGCCGCGATACCCGGTCTTCGGCCCTTTCGCGAGCGTCTTGTCGGTCGCGGTCGGGTCACCTCCATGGCAATCGACGCAGGTGAAGCCCCGGTCGGCGTGGACGTCCTGGCGAAACTGCACCGCCGGCAGCGCGGCCGCCGTGCGGCCGAGTCCTGAGTGGCAGACCTCGCATTGTGTTCGGGCTGTCTCTCTCTGCTCCGCTGCGCTCGCCGGCTTCGCGGCGAACAACGCCAAGAGGAGCATCACACTCGACGCGAACCCAGCGAGTTTCATTGACTCCTCATGGCTGCGACGTAGCCGTAGATGGTGAAGGCGAGCAGATAGGTCAGCGCCAGCACGCCCCCCGCCGTAAACCTCGGACTCGGCTCGCCCCGTGACGCGCGCCGATCGAGAAACGGCACCATCACGAGCCACAACGCGGCCAGCCCAAAACCGAGGATGCCCAGCAGCTCGCCCTCGATGCCGAGGAGGTGCGCGGGCAGGACCTTCAGCGTCTGGAACATGGCCAGGAAGTACCACTCGGGCCGGATGCCGGCCGGGACCGGGGCAAACGGATCCGCCTTCTTTCCGAGCTCCCAGGGCGAAAACGCCGCGAGCGCGGCCAGGATCCCGAGGGCGACATACCACAACATCACGTCGCGAAGGATGTAGTTCGGAAAAAACGGCATCTGGCGCAGCCGTTCACCGGGCTGCAGCCGTCGCTCGATGGCCGGCGGGATGCTCATGCCCTGACGCTGGACGAGCAGCAGATGCGCCAGCAGCAGCGCCGTCGTGATCGCCGGGAGAATCGCGACGTGCAGCCCGTAGAACCGTGAGAGCGTCGCGCCGCTCACCTCGTCGCCCCCGAGCAGCAATCGCAGCACGAACGTGCCGACCAGCGGGACGGATCCGGCGATCGCGGTGCCGACCTTGGTCGCGAAAAACGACAGTTCGTTCCAGGGGAGGAGATACCCGCTGAAGCCGAAGGCGAGCATCAGGAACAGCAGCAGCACGCCGCTCAGCCACGTCAGCTCGCGCGGCTTTCGATACGCCTTCAGAAAGAACACGCTGAAGAGATGCCCGAAGGCCATCAGGATCAGCAGGTTGGCGGACCAGGCATGGATGTTTCGAATCAGCCAGCCGAACTCCACCTGCGTCACGATGAACTGGACGCTCTCGTACGCCTCGCTGGCGCTCGGCCTGTAATAAAGGAGGAGAAGGATGCCGGTGCCGACCTGCAGGCCGAAGAGAAACAGCGTGATGCCGCCCAGGTAGTACCAGATTTTGTGGGCGTGAACCGGCACACCCTTCTCGGCGACGAAGCGCCTGATGTCGCTGAGGTCGATTCGTTCGTCGAGCCAGGTGAGAACGTATGAAAGCAT
>JACQTH010000670.1 GCA_016210935.1 Acidobacteriota bacterium
GGTGGTCCGGCTGACGGCCCCGCTCTTCAGAGTGTTCGAACACCCGTTCTCGGGGCGTGACATGATCCTGCTGGGCGGTGGACTCTTCCTGATGGCGAAATCGGTTCACGAGATTCACGGGCGGCTGGAGGGACACGATGAACGACGGGCCGTGGGACGGGCCGTGTCCTTCGCCTCCGTGCTCGTGCAGATCATGATCCTCGACGTCGTCTTTTCGCTGGATTCGGTCATCACGGCGGTGGGGATGGTCGACGAGCTGCCGGTGATGATCGCGGCGGTCATGATTGCCGTCGTGATCATGATGGTCTCCTCCGGCGCGATCAGCCGCTTCGTCAACAGGCATCCGACCGTGAAGATGCTCGCGCTCAGCTTCCTGATCTTGATCGGGGTGTCACTGGTGGGGGAAGGGCTCGGCCACCATATCCCGAAGGGCTACATCTACTTTGCGATGGCGTTCTCGACCTTCGTCGAGGCGATCAATCTGCGGGTGCGCGGCAGTCACCCGGTGGTGCTGCATCAGCCAGGCGAATAGCGAAACGTGGGGGGCTATCGGTGACGGGGAACGGGTGACGGGTGTCGTGTTGACAGGTGACGGTGAACGGGATGACACGTCGCTCGTCACACATCACTCGTCACATCAAAGGTGCAAGGTGGCGGGTGACGACGCGTTATTTCTTGTTCACCAGCTCCGACCCCGAGACCGGCAGCCCGCAAATCGTGCCGCTGTAGTTCACGCGGAGCGCGGCACCCTCAGAAACGGCCGTATTCGACCCGCTCGGGAAGACGAACGGACACGCGATGCCGCCCTGGCTCACGGTGCCCTGGGCGGACCAGTTGAGCGAGGACGCGCCCAGCGTGCCGACGCCCGTCCCGTTCACCTGAAGCCCACCGGCGCACGTAGCGGAAAAAGTGACGTTGGCGGACGAAGCTGATGTGGGCGTCACGGTGTACTGCAGATTGCCGCACGAAGAGGGGCTCGGCGGTGTCACCGCCGAAGAAGCCCAGGATCCCACGAACGCATCCATCTTGAGCGACGACGATGTGGATCCCGATGGCGCAGTCGGCGAATTCTGTTTGGTGATGATCTCGCAGCCGGTGGACGCGGCGGCCACCGCCAGCGAGAAGAAAAGCGCCTGCGTGAAACGGCGTGTGGTCATGGAAGCGGTGATACCCCCCTGTTCCCGTATCGGCCGGAGTCGTGCAGAGCTTCACGAGGTTGCAAAAGTGCGTAGCGCGGGCCCTTGGACCGTCCCGCCGGCAGGTGTGGGAACATCCTCGATCGCGCGGATGCGCGGCCCGCGGTTGGCTGGCGGACCACAAAGCCCTGTGCGTTCCTTGTCTTACGCAGGCTGCGCGGGCGTTTCGTGCAGGATCGTGTCGAGCGTCTCGATCAATCGATCCGCGTCCGCTGGTGAGAAGACCAGCGGCGGTTTGACCTTGATGACGTTGTGGAGCGGCCCGTCGGTGCTGACGAGGATGCCGCGATCGCGCATCCGGTTGATGACGTACGACGCCTGACGTGCCGCAGGCGCCCGCGTCTCGCGATCCGCAACCAACTCGATCCCGGCGAACAAGCCCCGGCCGCGAACATCGCCAACGATCGCGTGCTGACACGCGAGGTCCTTCAGGCCGGCCAGCAGTCGTTCGCCTACGCGCCGGGCGTGCTCCTGCAGGCCCTCGTCGCGAATCACGTCCAGGACGGCCAGCCCGATCGCGCAGGACACAGGATTGCCGCCGAAGGTGCTGAAGAATTCCATCCCGGTGGCAAACGATGCTGCCAGCTCCGGCGTGGTGATCACGGCGCCGAGCGGATGGCCGTTGCCGAGCGGTTTGCCGAGCACGACGATATCCGGCACGACCTTCTGGGTCTCGAACCCCCAGAAATGCGTGCCGACCCGCCCGAGCCCGACCTGCACCTCGTCGGCGACGCACACCCCGCCGGCCTCGCGAACCAGGCGGTACGCCTCCGCGAGATAACCGTCCGGCAGCACGATCTGACCGCCACAGCTGAGAAGCGATTCGCAGAAGAAGGCTGCGGGCCGAGCAGCTGGGGGAGGCTCGTCACGATGGTTCGGAGGAAGGTTCTTTGACGAAGGTTCGGCGCGGATCCGCTCAATCGCTTCCGCCACGTGCCGCGCATACCGAGGGCCCGTGCCCTGGCCGCGATGCGGCCCTCGATAGGGATCCGGCATGCAGACAGTCTGAACGTAACCGGCCTTTCCACTGCCCCCCGGACCGTCGAACTTATACGGGCTGATCTCGACGAGCGTCGACGTGTTCCCGTGATAGGCCCCCTCGACCACGATCACATCGCGCGCGCGCGTGTGCGCGCGCGCAATTCGGAGCGCCAGCTCGTTCGCCTCGCTGCCGCTGTTCACGAAGAAGCAGACACGCAGCGGCGCCGGCAGCGTCGCCGTCAGCCGCGCCGCGTACTCGGTGAGGAGCGGGTGAAGGTATCGCGTGTTGGTGTTCAGCGTTGCGATCTGGCGTTGTCCAGCACGAATGACGCGCGGATGGCAGTGTCCGACGTGGGGCACGTTGTTGACCGCGTCGAGGAACATGCGACCGTCCTGATCGTAGAGGTACTGCCGATACCCGCGCAGGATCACGAGGGGACGGCGATACGCCACGCTCAGCGATGGGCCGATGTGGTCATGTCTGCGGGCGAGCAGGTCTTCAACGGCGGGTCGATCCGACAAGAGGGCATCGCGGCGCAGGCCCACCATCGAGTTGGGGTCGGGACAGATACTCAGCCAGATCGTGCGCTCCTCGGGAGCAGCCACACCGGGAAAGTCCCCTTCCATGTCGAACAGGTCGCAGATGATCTGAAAATGGAGATGCGGGGGCCAGCCGCCGTTCACGTCGACGTCGCCGAGCGCCCCGATGCGATCGCCGCGTTTGACGCGTTTCCCTCTGAACAATCCGTCGAGCGACTCGACGCTCAGATGTCCGTAGAGGGTGAAGAAGGAGGCGTCACCGGATGCCGAGAGTGTCGAGTCGGGAATCTGATGCTCGACGATGACGGTGGGTCCGTAGTCGAGCGCGGCCGCATTGTTGCGGAAGCTGTGAATCACCCCATCGAGCGGCGCGAGGACCGGGGTCCCGGGTTCGGCGAACAAATCCAATCCCAGATGCACCGTTCGCCACGATGACCCGTCGAAAAGCGCGCGGCGGAACGACTCCGAGCGATAGGCGAGCCGGGCTTCGTCGTAACGGCCGATCCCCAGTTGCGCACCCGCCTGCCGCATCGCTCCGAACACAAGGCCGGTCAATGTGCGCGCAGCCGCTTCGTGGATTCCGCCTTCCTCGTGGCTTCCGCCTTCAGGCGGAAGACTGAGCGACAAGTCCGAGAATTCGGCATTCCCAACACCCAGATCGATGACGATCGAACGAACCGCCCTGGGATCGGGCGCGAGCACGGGCCCCATCTCATCTCGCCGTTGCTCGAGCGACCGGACGAGGACCAGGCTCTTGGGACAGGGCGTCAGGCCACAGGCATCGCGGAACGCGTATCGCGGCCACGCGCCGGGCATCGTCTCGAGCGATTCGAGCAGCTGCCACGCCTGCGCCTCGCTCACGCCCAGGTACGCGTTGTCCGGCACCGCCGCCCGCTGGCGCGCGGCCATGACCACGCTGGTGGCCAGACGGCCGCGCATCAGATCGAAGAGCACCTCGACTTCGAGCTCGTCCAGCGGGTAGCTGCCGTGATAGCCGCGCACGACTTCCGAAGCGGCGCCGATCGGATCCGATTTCCCGAGCGCAACATACGCGAGCGCGATCGCCAGATCGCAAATCCGGTACGAGTGGAGGAGGTCGCCGAAATCGATCGCCCCGACGACCCGCGGATCTTCACCGGCGGCGGTGGCGACCAGGATGTTGAAATCGTTCCAGTCGTTGTGAATCACGCTCGCTCGCAGGCCAGCCAGGCGAGGTTCGATCGTTGTCTGAAAACGGGAGACGATCTGCTCGACGAGCCGGCGGCGCTCGCGATCGATGAGGTCGAGGTGCTCGACGAGTCTTCCCGTCCGGCGCAGGTCCCATGGCAAGTCGCGATGCATCGCGGGGTGCGTGAACGACGCGAAGGCGCGATCCATCTCGCCCAGCCGTGCGCCCAGACCACGAAGCAGCTCGCGCGAGTGCGGGCGCACGTCGGCCAGGCAGCTGCCCGGCACGTAACTGAGTGCCCGGACGAAATAGGTCCGGCCGTCCGCACCCGCGATCGAGGAGATGGCATCACCGGATCGGCTTCGGATGACCGTCGGCACGGCCAGCGCCAGTGCGTGCCGTGCGAGATGCGCGATGGCGGCATGTTGAAACGCGAGGATCGCCTCGGTGTCGGACGGATTCGCGATCTTCAGAACCGCGAGCGGGCCGGCCGCACCGGAGATGAGGAAGTTCTGATCGCGCTCGCTTGGAA
>JACQTH010000659.1 GCA_016210935.1 Acidobacteriota bacterium
CGTCAATGATCCGGGCGACGCGCTGCGCGCCCTCCGGCCTATCCACTCAGGGATTCTATGTGTGACACTCGGGGCTCGCGGAGCGATGGCGCTGGAGGGCGATCGTCTCTTCCATCTGCCGGCATTTGCGGTCCGCGCGGTCGACACCACCGGGGCGGGGGATGTCTTCCGAGGCAGCTTCATCCATGGCTATCTCAACGGGTGGCCGCTGGAAACCACGCTTCGCTTTGCGAACGCCGCCGCCGCCGTCAGCTGCACGCGGCTGGGGGCGATGAGCAGCGTTCCCTCGCTCGACGAAGCCGAATGGCTCCTGGCGCAGGGTGCGACAGTCAGGTAGCGGCTCAGGCGGGATTTCACGCGGGCTCCGCGTTGACTTTCGCCTTTCCTTTGCGTAAAGTGACCAAGCGTAGGGTGCAGCGTGCAAGGTGCAGGGTGCACGGTGCCGATATCCCTTGGGAAGCCACTTAGCACCTTGCACCTCGCACCTGGCACCTTGTCACGGCTGCAGTCGCTCACGCGAGAGGAGGCCCTGTGTTACCACTCACCAAGCGGCAGCGCGAGATTCTGGATTTTCTGAACGAGTTCATCCAGCAGCACGGCTACGCGCCGAGCCTGGAGGAAATCGGTCGCCGCTTCAGTCTTTCTTCGCTGGCGACGGTCCACAAGCATCTCACCAACCTGCAGGAAAAGGGATTCATCAAGCGCGCGTGGAATCGCAGCCGGTCCGTCGAGCTGATCCCCACGCGCGCGGGCGGCCGCGCGCTCGAGCTGCCGCTGCTCGGCTTCGTGGCCGCCGGCGCGCCGATCGAGGCGGTCGCCACCACGGAAATGATCGCCGTGCCGGAGGATCTCGTCGGCAAGCGTGACAGCTACGTCCTGCGGGTCAAGGGCGATTCGATGATCGACGAGCAGATCCGCGACGGCGATTACGTGATCGTCGAGGATCGGAAAACCGCCGAGAACGGGGAGATGGTCATCGCGCTGCTCGGCGGCGCCGACGTGACGCTGAAGAAGTTCTACCGCGAAAATGGTCAGGTGCGCCTGCAGCCTGCGAACGCGGCGCTGCAGCCGCTCGTCGTCGATGCCGAGCAGGTCCAGATTCAGGGGGTCGTCGTCGGGGTCATGCGAAAGTACTGAGTGCTGCCGTGAACGAAGCCAAACAAATCAACTTCACGATCGTGCCGGATGACAGCGGCACCGAGCCGCGCGTCTACGCGAACTTCTCCGCCGTCGCCCATACGCCGTTCGATTTCACGCTGGTGTTTTGTGAAGTGCTGCCGCTGTCCGAGCGCGACATTCAGGCGGCCGAGCAGGACCACGTGGTCAGAGCGGCCGTGAAGGCCAAGGTCGTGCTGCCGGTGCCGGCCGTGCCGGCGCTGATTGCGGCGCTCCAGGAGCATATGCGGGCCTTCAGTGAAGCGCCTCCGCTTCCGGCCAAGCCGCACGAGGGCCCGGTGCATTAAAGGCTTTTCAGCTATCAGCTTTCAGCTGAAAGGCCGCGCGGCGGCGCGGCCGTCGTCGAGGAAGCGCTGAGAGCTGACAGCTGAGAGCGGTTCATGAAGTCGCCCCATCAGGCGCGCACGATTCTCGCGAAGCTCCGAACGCAGCATCCGGACGCCGACACGGAGCTCGCCTACCGCAATCCATTCGAGCTCCTGGTCGCCACCGTTCTTTCCGCTCAGACGACCGATCAGCGCGTCAACCAGGTCACGCCGGCGCTGTTCAAGCGGTTTCCTGATGCCCGGGCGCTTTCCAGAGCCTCCTCACCCGAGCTCGAACGCCTCGTCAAGACGACCGGGTTTTTCAGGGCCAAATCGCGATCCCTTCTGGCAATGGCGCGATCGCTCGTCGAAAAGCATGGCGGAAAGGTTCCCGGCACCATGGAGGCGCTCGTCGACCTGCCAGGCGTTGGACGAAAGACCGCCAATGTTGTTCTGGGTCATGCGTTTCGTGTTCCGGCGCTGCCGGTCGATCGCCATGTGCTGCGCGTCGCGAACCGGATCGGCCTCGCTGGATCCGACTCTCCGGACGCAGTCGAGCAGCAGCTCGCCGGTCTCATCCCATCTGAATCCTGGACGGCCCTGTCCGACACGCTGATTCTCCACGGCCGCCGTGTCTGCAAGCCGAAGCCGCTGTGCGACCGGGGCGCGGTCAGAAAAGAGTGCGCCTTCTATCAGTCCGGCGGACTCGCGGGACGGGCTACAGGGCAGGAGAGCCGCGTCAAACGTGGCCGGTCGTCCCAAGTCACCGCGGCGAGCGCGAGCGAGCCGCCCGCCTACGCGCTTCGCGCTTCGGCGAGGTCTCGCCGTAGCCTTGGCGAAGGCGGATGGGAGGCGGTGGGGGTGAGGC
>JACQTH010000064.1 GCA_016210935.1 Acidobacteriota bacterium
GCAACGGCGGATGCTCCGGACCGGAACCCGGGAGCTGCGCCGCCCCGTCCCCGGACGGAGCCCGGAGGGCATCATCGGCCGGAGCAAATGCATGCTGGAGCTCTTCGACCTGGTCGAGAGCGTGGCGGGGAGCGATGCCAACATTCTGATTCAGGGAGAGAACGGGACGGGCAAAGAGCTCATTGCAAACGCCATTCACGCCCGCAGCAGGCGCGCGAACCGCGCGTTCGTCAAGATCAACTGCGCCGCGATTCCCCCGGATCTCATCGAGTCGGAGCTGTTTGGTTACAGACGAGGAGCCTTCACGGGCGCAACAACGGACAAAGACGGGCTGGTCGCCATGGCCGACGGCGGGTCGCTTCTGCTCGACGAGATCGGCGAGATGCCGCCGTGCCTGCAGACGAAACTCCTGCGTGTGCTGCAGGAGCGCGAGTATCGGGCGCTCGGCGGCGCCCGTACCGTGCGCGTCGACTTTCGACTCATCTGCGCGACGAACGCCGATGTCAACAGCGCATTACGCGAGGGCAAATTGCGGGAGGACCTGTATTTCCGCATCAACACCATCACGCTCACGGTGGCACCGCTCCGCGAGCGCACGGACGACATTCCGCTCCTGTGCGAGCATTTCCTCCGGAAATACGCCGAGCGACACCAGCGACACGTGCACGCTATCTCACCCGAGGCGTACCGTCTCCTCACGCGCTACCGATGGCCTGGGAACATTCGAGAGCTCGAGAACACCATCGAGCGCGGCGTGCTCGTCGCCAGAGATCCGGAGATCAGCGCCGCCGACCTGCCCGACACGCTTCATCGGCGCACGCCGGTCAGCTCTGATGTCGCCATTCCCGCCGACCGCACACTGGCCGAAATCGAGGCGATGGCCATCGCGCAAACGCTGGAGCGAACCAACTGGAACAAGCAGCGGGCCGCCGCGATCCTCGGCGTGTACCGCCCCACGCTTTACAGCAAGATGAAGAAACACGCGATCGAGGACCCGAGAACCACCACCGTCAATTGAATTCACGGGCGCGCGACGATCGGCGGGGGCCCGGGCGGGCGCTAATTGACGGCGGGCGCGGCGTTGTTGACCGGCACCGGAACCGGCGCGCCGACGACGGCGCCCCTGGCCGGCAGCTCGACCATCCGCCAGGCGTCGGTCTCTTCGAGAATCCGCGCCGCGAACGCCGTGTGCAGCGCGTGGCCGGCGCGATGGGCGACAAGATGGCCGATCACGGGGTGGCCGACCAGCGCGAGATCGCCGATGGCGTCGAGAATCTTGTGGCGGACGAATTCGTCCTCGAACCGCAGCGGGTTGTTCAGGACGCCGGTTTCACCCAGCACCACCGCGTTTTCGAGCGATCCGCCCAGCGCCAGTCCGTTCTGACGCATCGTCTCGACTTCCTTGAGGAAGCCGAACGTGCGGGCCGGGGCGATTTCTTCGATGAAGCTCTCCTCGGTCACCGGGATCGTGCGCGACTGGTGACGCAGCAACGGGTGATCGAAGCTGATGCTGTACGTGACCCGGAAATGTTCCGAGGGGTAGAGCGAGATCCGCTTGTCGCCCTGCGACAGCGAAATCGGACGAATGACCTTCAGATACCGCCGCGGAGCGGCGAGGCGTTTCACGCCCGCTTCCTGAATCAGATACACGAACGGCGCGGCGCTCCCGTCCATGATCGGCACTTCCGGCGTATTCAATTCCACGATCACGTTGTCGACGGCCAGGCTGACGAGCGCGGCGAGCAGATGCTCGATGGTCTCGACCGACCCCTCTTCGCGGGTCAGGCCGGTCGCGTATTGAATCGTGGCGAGGTTCGTGACGGTGGCGGGAATCTCGAGGCCCTGAAGGTCGGTGCGGCGGAAGCGGATGCCGCTGTCGACCGGAGCCGGTTTCAACGACAGCGTGACTTTGTTGCCCGAATGAAGACCAATACCCGCGCACGTAGTCGCTCGGCGAAGGGTGCGTTGCGCGTCCATTAGGGCCGTGCGCGTAAAAGCAAGCGACGTGCCGGGAGCTCATCTGCCGGCGTCGGCCGGCGGAAGCGGTTCATTTGGCAGGACTTCGTCGACACGAGGCGGTGTTGGAGCCGACACAGAAAACCGGAGTCTGTTGCGGCTGAGCCACAACAAACCCCGGTTCCTGTGTGGTGATGATACCACAGCAGTTCTTCCGCCTAAAGGCGGAAGCCACGAAGGTAGGGCCGAAGCCATGAAGATAGGGCCTTAAGGCGGTCGCCAGGAACCACCGGTGTCCGAACCTCCGTGACGAACCTCCGTCCGAACCCTTGTCAAGAACCGTCGTCCGAACCTTCGTGACGAACCTTCGTGGGATGCTTACGCCGACCGCGCGCCGCGAAGCGCCTCGCCGGCCGACCGGCGGGCGGCCGGCAGAACATCGGAGAGGAACCGCCCCGTGAACGATTTCCGGACGCGGGCCACCGCCTCCGGCGTGCCTTCGGCGACGAGGCGACCACCGGCGTGGCCTCCTTCGGGTCCGAGATCGATCACGTGATCGGCCGACTTGACCACGTCCAGATTGTGTTCGATCACCACGACGGTATTCCCTTGATCGACGAGCTTGTTCAACACGTCGAGCAGCTTTCGTGTGTCCTCGAAATGCAGCCCGGTCGTCGGCTCGTCGAGGATGTAGAGGGTCCGGCCCGTTCCCCGGCGCGACAGCTCCTTCGACAGCTTGACCCGCTGCGCCTCGCCGCCGCTGAGCGTCGTCGCGGACTGTCCGAGCTCGATGTATCCCAGGCCGACGTTCTGCAGCGTCCGCAGCTTGTTGGCCATTGACGGAAAATTCTCGAGCAGCGGCAGCGCCTGATCGACCGTCAGATCGAGCACGTCGGCGATCGACTTGCCCCGGTATCTGATCTCGAGCGTCTCGCGGTTGTAGCGCCGGCCTTTGCACTCC
>JACQTH010000660.1 GCA_016210935.1 Acidobacteriota bacterium
GCGATCGTGAAGAGGCCGACGCCGCCCATCTCGAGCGTCGCAGCCTGTATCCATGCGACGACTTTCTGCATGCGTGGTACACTCCGATTCTAAGCCGGGCTTGCATGGGAACGGTGATCATTTTGTACACTCTCAAGCCGTGCAAGCACGGCTAGCGATTGGGCGAACCGTCGCCTTCGAGCAACCGGCCGCCGTTCGCCATCCCTTCCACGATCGCGCGCTTCTCTTTGTCGCAGCGGCGGCACTGTTGGCGGGGGTGGGCGGCGCCATCCACTACGCACGCCTTGGCCTCACGCTCAGCCACTATGACGCGCGCGCACATCTGGTCGTTGCGCGACGGATCCTCGACAACCTGACGCCCTGTTGGGAGCAGATCGGCGCGGTCTGGCTGCCGCTCCCGCACATCCTCAACGCGCTGCCGGTCCAGGTCGACGCGTTCTATCGAAGCGGCGCCTCTGCGATCGCCATTTCCATCAGCGCGTTCGCCGTCACCGCCGGCGCGGTGTTTCTGCTGGCTCGACAGTTGACGGACTCACGCCAGGGCGCGTATGCGGCTGCGGCGCTCCTCGTCTTGAATCCCAATCTGCTGTACCTGCAGGCGACGCCCATGACCGAGCCGCTGCTCATGGCCCTGTCATCGGCGGCGGCGGCCCTCCTGATTGAGGCGGTCCGTCATCCACGCGGCCGAACAGGGCTCGGCGCCGGGATCTGTCTCGCGGCTGCCTGCCTGACGCGGTACGAGGCGTGGCCCATTGCCGCCGCATCGATTGCGCTCGCGGCCTTCGCGCTGGCCCGGCGCGGCGAGACCGCTCGGAGTGTGCTGCGAGACATGTTGCCGGTCGTCACGCTGCCCGCCGCGGCGATCGCGGCGTTTCTCGTGCACAGCAAGCTTTCGACCGATAGTTGGTTCGTGACCGGCGGCTTCTACGTTCCCGACAACAAGGCGACCGGAAACGCGGGCCTGGCCGCGGTCGCCGTTTGGTGGGGCACGCACGTGATGACAGGCTACGCCGTGTTGACGGCCGCCGCAATCGGCGCGACCCGGACGCTGGTGCGATCGTTCGCGAAGCCTCGTGACCGCGGCGCGGATGCGATCGCCCTGGCGCTGGCCGCCGCGGCGCTGCTTCCGATGTATGCGTTTTACCAGGGCCACCCGTTCCGGATTCGCTATATGGCGCCGCTCATTCCGGTCGTGGCGCTCTTTGCCGCCGTACCGGTCAGCACGCTGAGAAAGGGCCGACAGTGGGCGATCGGGGCATTGCTGCTGATCGCGGTATACGAGAACCCTCCGTTCTCATCGCAGGCGGCGATGGTGCAGGAGGCACAGTGGGATCTGCCGGCAAGCCGGGGCCGTCAAGCCGTCAGCGATCGCCTGGCCCGCGAGTACGACGATACGCTCATCATGGCAAGCATGGGATCTCTCGGCCACTACATGCAGGAGCTGTCGCGGGTGCTGAAACCCCGAAGCCGGTCCGGCTTCGACGTGGCCGATTTTCTGCACGAGGGCAACGGGGACATCTGGATGGCCGCGCTGGACGATCCGGCGCCGCACGTCGGATGGGTACTGATCGAGGAGCAGTCGGAAGGGGGCGATCTGCTGGCCGCGTTGGCGCGAACGCGGCCCGCGTTCCTGAGGGGCTTCGTACGAGTGGCCGAAGGCGGTGGTGTGAGTCTGTACCGAAAAGCGATAAACCGCGGAGCGCGCAGAGTTACGCAGAGCCAATTAAACGTGTTTCACGGAGGTTTTTCTCTGCAGTCTCCGCGGGCTCTGCGGTTCGCCTTCTAAAACCGGAACGCGAACGAGCCCTGCAGCGTCAGCCCGCCCAGATCGATCTTGCTTCCGAAGAACTGACTCTCGTCCAGGTTTCCTTCGGCCTTCTGGTAGCGGAGCTCTCCCCCAAAGAGAAACCCGTCGGTGACCGGCACGCGCGCGCCGCCGAGAAAGATCGGCCCGGCGTTCGTCCCGTCACCTGAATACGTCGCGCGGAAGATCGGTTGGCCTTGCTCACTGAAATCGACGAAGTCCCCGGTCTCGCTATAACGCCAGCGATAGAGACCGACGCCTGCTCCGAGGTACGGTTGGATGCCGCCGCGGCCGCCACGCGGGAGCACGCGCACCACAGCGGACATCGGGATGATGCGCAGTTTGAGATCCTGCTCGATTTCAGCGCCCGTCGAGCTCTTGTACGCCGCGTACACGCTCGGCACCGTCCGGCGGTAGTAGCCCAGCCCGGCGCCAACTTCGACCTTCTCGCCAAGCGGGACGAGCCATTCGGCGTTCACGGCCGCATTGCTGAAGTCGTCGATGTTGAACGCGAGGAAATCGAGGTTGTTCACCAGAACATCGCCCTGGGTGCGGGCGTCTTCCGAGTTGACGGCAAAGTAGCCGAGGCTCACGTTGAACATCTGGCGCTGAGCGTATGCGGCCGCCGGTGACAGGACAAGCAGCGCGACGATCATGAGTGTTCGCATATGAACTCCGGTTGTGGCCTGCCGTTCAGCGTTACGCATGAAAAGTACCAACCATGGCATGCGATTTTCTCGTGGAAAGCGAGGCTTCGCGACCGGGCGAAGGCCCGGTCCCACACTCACGTGTCCGGGTCCGGGGTCAGTCCGTCCTGTTTCGAGTGCGGCCGGCGTAAAACGACCGGACCGTCGCGAGCATGCCCTCGTGAATCCGCCCGTTGGAGGCAATTAGGTGCCCGCTGCGCACGTCGAATGGCTTCCCGTCGATCCCGGTCACCTGCCCGCCGGCTTCCTCCACCAGAAGGGCCCCGGCAGCGGTGTCCCACGCATGAAGGGACTGTTCCCAGTAGCCGTCCAAGCGCCCGGCCGCCACATAACACAGGTCCAACGCCGCCGACCCCAGCCGGCGGACGGCGCGCGACTGCTCGAGGAATTCGCCAAACAGCCCCACGAGGTCGCCGATCCGGCGTTTCACGTCGTACGGGAATCCCGTCACGAGCAACGCGTCTGCCAGGCACCGAGTCGGCGAGACTGACAGCGGCACCCCGTTCAGACGAGCCCCTTGCCCGCGCTCCGCGGTGAACAGCTCCTCACGCGACGGGTCGTACACGGCGCCGACAACGAGGCGCCCGTCAAGTTCGAGCGCCAGCGATGCACAGAAAATCGGCAACCCGTGCGCGAAGTTCGTCGTCCCGTCGATGGGATCGAAAATCCAGCACGGCGCGCCCGGCGGCCCGGCCGCCTCGCCCAGTTCCTCGGCCAGCACGACATGGCCGGGAAACCGTTCAGCGATGAGATCCCGGAGCATTCGCTCGACCTCGAGATCCACCTCCGTGACGAGATCGATCTCGCCCTTCTTCGTGACGGTGAGCGCGGTCCCGAGACGAGCCATCTGGAGCTGACCGGCGCGCACGACCGCTTCGATGGCTGTAGCGAGGTAGAGAGGATGGGGCAAGAGGGAGTAAGGAGTAAGGAGAAGGAGTTGAGGAGAAAGGAGTAAGGAGTGAGGAGAAGGTTAGGAGTGAGCTCGTCTCCTTGCTCCTTGCTCCTTGCTCCTTTCTCCTCTCTCCTCTTTCCTTTCTCCTAACTCCTGATTTTCTTCACCATCCGGACTTCCATGCCGCCTTCGGATCGCCGGCGCCAGACGACCTCGTCCATGAAGTTCTTCATGAAGAAGATCCCGCGGCCGCTCGCCTTGAGCAGATTCTCCGGCGCGAGCGGATCGGGCAGGGCGTCCGGGTCGAAGCCCTTACCCTGATCGCGGACGGCCACGACGAGCTCGCCGTGGCGGTCGTTTTTCATCGACGTGAACTCGACGAACACGCGCTTGGTCTCGTCTCCCTCGTTTCCATGCTTGATCGCGTTGATGACCGACTCCCGCACGGACACCCCGACCCAGTGCAGCGCGTCCTCGTCGAAGCCCAGGAGCCGTCCGACATGGTCGCTGACCAGCTGCACCAGATCGAGGCAGTCGAACGAGCTGTGAAACTCCAGAAGGATCGTATTGACGTCCGGTTTCATGCCGCGAAGGACACTGGAGTGTGCGCGATGCGCGCCCACAGAGTCAAGCAGCCCGC
>JACQTH010000661.1 GCA_016210935.1 Acidobacteriota bacterium
AGACCAGGATGACTTCGCGTACACCGCGTTCGGCGAGTTGCTCGACTTCGCAGACGATTCCATCTGCCGGCCGTGATCGGTAGGGGCCGCGCAGCGTCGCGATGATGCAGAACGCGCACGCGTAGTCGCATCCTTCGGCGACTTTGAGGTACGCGTAGTGCGGCGGCGTGGCCAGCAGTCGGGGCGTGTCGGCGTCGTAGATATAGGTCGGAAGCCCCTCCGTGGCTTCCGCGGGGGTCTTCGTGGCTTCCGCTGGACTCGTGGCTTCCGGCTTCCGCCTTCGCGCGCGAAGCGCGCTTCGGCGAGACTCGCCGTAGCCTTCGGCGGAGGCGGTCAGCCGGAAGATCTTCCGCCCGCTCATCTCGCTATTCTGAGAAACCGCCCCCACGATCGCGGGCACCTCACCCGTCCCGAGCACGACGTCGATCTCGGGGATCTCCGCGCGCAGCGTGTCGCGATAGCGCTCGGCGAGACAGCCGGTGACCACGAGCTTCCGGCATCGGCCGGTCTTTTTCAGCTCCGCCATCTCCAGGATGGCGTTGATCGATTCCTGCTTGGCCGAATCGATGAAGGCGCAGGTATTGACGACGAGCGTGTCCGCCTCGCGCGCGTCCGCCGTGATCTCATGGCCCGCGTCGCGGACGAGCCCCAGCATCACCTCGGAGTCGACGAGGTTCTTGGGGCAGCCGAGGGAGAGGAAGCCGATTTTCACTGGCGCTACCGGGATTCGGGATTTGGGATTCGGGATTCGTGGGACTCAAAGTTCGAAAGAACGCGGCATTCAGCACGTAGTCCGGTTCTCCACAACAACAACGAATCCCGAACCTCGAATCCCGAACCCCGTCAGGGATACAGCCTATACAACATCCTCGGATACGGAATCGTCTC
This sequence comes from Acidobacteriota bacterium, assembly GCA_016210935.1. Taxonomy (GTDB): domain Bacteria; phylum Acidobacteriota; class Vicinamibacteria; order Vicinamibacterales; family JACQTH01; genus JACQTH01. The sequence goes on from JACQTH010000661.1 coordinate 889, forward strand.
CCGGACGTGCTCCAGGCCGCAGATCCATGATACGACCCGCTCCACGCCCATGCCGAAGCCGGCGTGCGGCACTGAGCCGTATCGCCGCAGATCGAGGTACCACTCGAACGCTTCCTGTGGCAGGTTGTGCTCCTTGATCCGCTGGAGGAGCAGGTCGTAGTCGTCGATCCGCTGGCCGCCGCCGATGATTTCCCCGTACCCTTCGGGAGCGAGGACGTCGACCGACAGCGACACGTCGGGCCGGTTGGGATCCGGCTTCATGTAGAAGGCCTTGATCGCGGACGGGTACCCGTACACCGCAACGGGCCGGTCGAACTGTTCCGACAGGACCGTTTCGTCCGTTCCACCCAAATCGCCGCCCCACTCGAACGGCAGTCCCTTGTCCTTCAGAATCCGGGCGGCCTCGTCATAGGAAACGCGCGGGAAGGGCGGCCGGACCCGCTCGAGCTTCGCGGTGTCGCGCTGGAGCACGTTCAACTCCCGCGCGCGGCGCTCGAGCGCGCGTCCGACGACATAACTCACCAGCTCCTCCCCGAGCGTCATCACATCATCCAGCGTCGCATAGGCCATTTCCGGTTCGACCATCCAGAACTCGGTCAGATGCCGGCGCGTCTTCGATTTTTCCGCTCGGAACGTCGGGCCGAAGCAATACACGCGGCCCAGCGCCATCGCGTTGGCTTCGTTGTACAACTGGCCGCTCTGCGTCAGGTATGCCGTGGTGTCGTCGAAGTACTGAACCGGAAACAGGGTCGTGGTGCCTTCGCAGGCAGACGGCGTGAAGATGGGGGTATCGGCAAGGATGAAGCCGCGACTGTTGAAGAAGTCGCGAATCGCGTTCACGACTTCGTGGCGGACGCGGAGCACCGCATGCTGCCGTTCGGTCCGAATCCAGAGATGTCGCCGGTCCATCAAATAGTCGACGCCGTGTTCCTTCGGCGTGAGGGGGTACTCGTGCGCAGGAGCGACGACCTCGAGCGATTTCACGTCGAGTTCGAATCCGCCGGGTGCGCGGCTGTCGGCTCGTGCCGTCCCCGTGAGCACGAGGGAGGTTTCCTGTGACAGATGGTCAGCCTGTTGAAAGGTCTCGGGGCTGACGCCCGCCTTCGACATCACCGCCTGGATGAATCCCGTGCCATCCCGGACCGTGAGGAAATGAATCTTTCCGCTCGACCGGCGGTTGTGAAGCCAGCCGCGGATGGTGACCTCCTGCCCTTCGTGCGCCGCGATGTTCTCGATATAGACATTCATGGCTACGACAGCATCTGCTGGAAACGCCGGCGGACTCGTGCGGCATCCGCCAACACGGCGCCCGGCGCGCGGCTGCCGGCGAGCTCGAGCAGCAGCATTCCGTCATACCCGATTTTCTGGACCGACATCATGGCGGTTGGCCAGTCGATGGTGCCCTGAAACGGCATCAGGTGATCGTCCGACCTGCCTCCATTGTCATGGACGTGAGTGGTGATGAGATGTCCCGAGATGACATCGATCGCGTCGATCAGGTCGCCCATGATGTGTGCGTGCCCGAAGTCGAGGCAGACGCCGGCGTGGGGGAGCTCGACGTCGTTCTCCAGCATCTCGGCCAGTTTCGTCGCGCTGGAGAGCGTGTTGGGGATGACCTCCGCCGCGACACGAACACCGAGCGGCGTGGCCAGAGCGTCGATCGCCTCGAGCGTCCTCTGCGCGGCCCCGGAATCGTTGTCTGACGCCTCAGCGATATCTGCGGGCACGCCGAGATGAACGACGAGGTAGCCGGTCGGAATCTCGCGCGCGACGCCCAGCGCGAGCTCTGTCTCTCTGAGCGTGAGCGCCCGCTCCGGTTCCTGCCGGTGGGCGGTCGAGAACATGCGCCGAGGGGCGCCCGGCTTCAGCTCGTCGAAAATCGGCGAGTGGATCGAGTGGAGGGTCAGGCCTGTGTCGGCAAGCCAGCCTTTGAGATCGGCGATGGCGCCCTCGTCGTGGTAGTCGAAATGCCCCTTCAACGCGAAGAGCTCTATCGCCTCGAATCCGTGGCCGGCGATGTCGGCGAGATGCTCCCGCCGCAGCCGCTGCTGATGGTAGAGATGGGTCGAGATGCCAAAGCGCACGGAGCGAATGCTACTAGTCTATCCGAGCTCCTCGACCAGGCTCGCGAGCAGGCGACGCAGCTTCTCGAATCGCGGGTGGCGCGCGAGGTTGGCGCGCACGCAGGTGAGGGTGCGCGGGATGTACTGAATGTAGACCGTGTTGCCGCGGGTCGTCTGGTACCCAAACGTGCCCAGCGCTTTGAGATTTCGCTGCAGGGCCATCACGTCGAACCGCGCGCGAAACGTGCGCGCTTCCTGCGCCGTCTCGCGGGGCGCCGCGCCGCGGCTCCGATCCTTCAGCGCGAGGAAGTACGCGATCAGATCCGTCACGGCCTCCTCGCCCAGGTCGACGTACGAATCCCGCAGCAGGGACGCGAGATCGTACGTGTCCGGGCCCATTCGCGCATCCTGGAAATCGATGATGTACAGCTCGCCTCCCTTCAGCATGAGATTGCGGCTGTGATAATCGCGGTGGCACAGGACGCGTGGCTCGGCGGCCAGCTCACGAACGATCACCTGGCACTCGTTCCTGACCGCGTCACGGATCGGCGCCGCGATCGAGGCGCCGCGGTAGGCCTCGACGAAATGTTTGAGGAAGAAGTCCAGCTCCCACGTCAGCTTCTGTTCGTCGAAGGCGATCGCGTACGGCGGGTAGGCAGGTGACCCTTCGACTGCGCTCAGGGCGGGCCCCGCGACGCTCAGGGCAGGGCCGAGCTCCTCGCCGCGCCGCTGCAGGACCTCGATGAATTCCACAGCCCGGCGATAGAGCGCCATGTGCTCGGTCGCGGGCCCGGCGCCCAGGTGGGCCTGCAGCGTCACGTCGCCCAGGTCCTGAACCGCGAGGATCCCGAGAGCGCCGGCGTGATCGAGGATGGTGGGCACCGGCAGCTGCATCCGGTCGAGCAGCTCCGCCACGCGCGCGAACGGCAGCGTAGTGAAGTCGAACGGTCCCGCGTGAAGGGCAATGACCACGGACTCATGTCCCGGCCGAATCGCCCGGAAGTACCGGCGATCCGACGCGTCGCCGGTGAGCGGCAGCACCTTCGTCACGTCGCGCCCGATTGCGGCCTGGTCCAGGTAGTCCAGTACCCGGTCGGGTACCGCTGCCTGCACCCCCT
>JACQTH010000662.1 GCA_016210935.1 Acidobacteriota bacterium
CACACCGAGATTCCCGAGACCTCGACGCGCATCGTGGTCCTCTATCGGCTCAACACCGGTTTCAGCAACCCGTCGTTCGAACGCGGCGTCACCGGCGCGGTTCTCCCGGCTTCGCTTCACGCGCCATCGGACCCCTCGAAGCTCGATGGACGCTTCGATGTGCAGGTGAATCAGTCGCTGCCGTTTCTCGGCTGGAACGGCGCGCAGTGGGAAGTGCTCGTCGCCGTGCGGAATCTGTTTCGCGAAGCGCTGGCAGACGCGTCGGTCTACGACGAGCTGCTCGTCGTCCGGCCCCCGAAGCGGATCCTCGGCGGCGTGATGGTGAGGTTCTAGGGATGACTCGTGGCTTCCGCCTTTAGGCGGAAGATGACAGGCCACGAGCCCTCTTCCGGCTGAAGCCGGAAGCCACGAAAGGCCCTCACCTCGTGGCTTCCGCCTTTAGGCGGAAGAAAGGCGGACATCAGGTCCGCCTTTATTTGTCGCAGTTTTTGGATTCCAGTTTTTGGATCGGTCATTCATGTTTGCGGATCGCTGCCGGGTTTTCGGCGGGCTGATAGTTGTAAGTCGATGATGTCAAAGGTACTTAGTGCCGTTACGGCAGAACGGCTCCGCGGTATACCGATTGCTTCATTTGCCCTACGCCCTTGATGTCTGAATCCGCCGCGCTGAATTCACGCGTGTCGCCGAGCTGGAGCCGCAAGCGGATCGTCTGGTCCGCGCTGGCGTCCGCTGCGATGGCAACGCTCATCACGCTGGGTGTCGGCAATATTCTGGCCATCGCCAGCTGGAACGAGGCCGATGACGGCGTGCTCTGGAAGTCGCGCGCGGATGGCGTCACGGCCGCGGAGATCGCCAGCGGTACCGCGGCGAGTCGAGCCGGAGTCCGTCCCGGTGATGTGCTGCTCCAGATCGACGAACGGTCCATCGACACGCCCGATGATGTCGTCGCGGCGCTCCACGCGTCCCGACCCGGCGCGCGCCTGCGCTACACCATTCTGAGGTTGGGCTCACAGGAAGTCGTCGAGCTGCCGCTCGCCCGCGTCCCGTATCCCAACCGTGGTCTCTATTACGTTCTGGCCGTCGTCGGCATCTTCACGCTGCTGGTCGGCGGGATGGTCAGGCTGCGCCGGCCCGCCGATCAGGCGACGCTCCACTTCTTCTGGTTGTGCGCCGCGTTCTTCGGCACGTTCACCTTCTCGCACAGCGGACGATTCGATCGGATCGACTGGTTCTATTACTGGGCGGACGCGATCGCGACGCTGCTGCTCCCGCCGCTGTTTCTGCACTTCACGCTCGCGTTTCCCGAGCGGCCTCGCATCTGGGCGCGCCGCGCTCACGACAGGCGGCGCCCGAAGAGCGCGCCGCGCTTCGAGCTGGCGCTCCTGTATCTGGCCGCGGGCCTGCTCGGCTTCACGCGCGTGTTCGCCGTCGCGAAGCGCGACCTCGATCCCCGCACCTTCATCGATCTGATCGAGGTCGTCGACCGCGTGGAGCTGCTGTACCTCGCGCTGTGCCTGGTCGGCGGCTTCGCGGTGTTGATTTTTGCCCTGCAGCGCACGCGGTCGGTCACCGCGCGCCGTCAGCTCCGCTGGATTGTGTGGGGAACCGGCCTGGGCGGTGCGCCGTTTGCGCTCGGCTACGCCATCCCCTACGCGGTCGGGATGACGCCGACGCTGCCGATGGAACTGTCGGCGATTCCACTCAGCATCGTGCCCATGGCCTTTGCGTGCGCGATCGTCCGCTACCGGCTGATGGACGTCGAGGTCATCGTGAAGCGCGGCCTCGTCTATGCGGCGGCCGTCGCGGCGATCGTAGCCATCTACCTGGGGTCGCAGCAGCTCGCGGGCCTGCTGTTCCTGCAAGGATCGGATCGACACAATTCCGTCATCGCCCTGCTGGCGACGCTTGTCGTGGTGCTGCTCGCCCGGCCCGTCAAGAACTCGATCCAGAACATGCTGGATCGCGTCTTCTATCGTGACCGGTACGACTACCGGCGGGCGCTCGTGGGCTTCGCGCGGGACCTGAATGCGGATCTCGATCTCGATCGTCTGAGTCAGCGGCTCGTCGCGCGCATCACCGAAACGCTCGTGGTCGACCGGATGGCGCTGATGCTGGTCCACGATCGCTCGGGCGATCTGAGGACGTTTCGCGCGGTCGGGTTCGCGCAGTTCCCGCCGCCGCTCCCGGCGGCCTCGAGCGTCAGCGCGCGGCTTCAGGCGGGGCAGATCGTCGCCCTCGACGATCCGATCGCGTCGAGACACGTGCAGGTCGAGGAAGTGGAACGCTGGCGCGATCGCGGCGTCTACTATTTCGTGCCGTGCGTCTCGAAGGAAGGCGCGATTGCGGCGCTCGCCCTCGGCAGAAAGGACGCCAACGAGCCGCTGAACAGCGAGGATCTGGCGCTCCTGACGGCCGTGGCGGGCCAGGTGGCGACCGCCCTCGAAAACGGCCGCCTCTACACGCAGCTCCGCCAGAAGGCCGACGAAGTCGAGCGGATGCGGGAGTTCAACGAGAACATCCTCGAGTCGCTCGACGACGGGCTGGCGGTCGTCGACGTCGACGATCGTGTCGTCCGGTGGAACGTCGCCCTGTCGAAAATGCGCGGGCTGCTGCCGGCCGACGCCGTCGGCCGGCGCCTGCCGGAGCTCTTCGATGCTGGTTTCGTGCGTGCGATTGAAGCGGCGCGCCGCGACTCGCCGCGCGGCGCGGCCCTCTATCGCGTGCCGATGGCCGTGGATCTTCCGCCTGGCGGCGGAAGCCACGAACACAGCGGCGGAAGCGGCAAAGACGCTGTCCGCCTGGTCAACCTGACCATCGTGCCGCTCAGGGCCACGGAAGCGGCCGGCGAGTGTCGGGCCGGCACCGTCATCATCCTGGACGATGTCACCGATCGGGTGAAGCTCGAAGAGCAGCTTCAGATCTCGGAGAAGATGGCGTCGATTGGGTTGCTGGCGGCGGGCGTCGCGCACGAGGTGAACACGCCGCTGACCGGCATCTCCAGCTACACCCAGATGCTGCTGCAGGAGACGGACGCCCAGGATCCCAAGAGCGAGCTGCTGCAGAAGATCGAGCGCCAGACCTTCAGGGCCGCGAAGATCGTCAACAGCCTCTTGAATCTGTCGCGGCAGGGGCCGGCGACCGGTGGCGAGCGCACGCCCGTCGATCTCAACGTCGTGATCAACGACGTGCTGTCGCTGCTGGAGCATCAACTCAGGAACAGCAACCTGCAGGTGCGCCGCGAGCTCGCCGAGACGGGTCCCGTGGTGCTCGGGATTGAATACAAGCTCCAGCAGGTCTTCCTGAACCTGGTGCTGAACGCGCGCGACGCGATGCCAAAGGGAGGGTGGTTGTCCGTGTCCACGCGCGTCGAAAACGGCCACGCCATTGCGGTCGTGGCGGACACCGGCTCGGGCATCCCGAACGAGCATCTGACCCGAATCTATGACCCGTTCTTCACCACGAAGGGGATCGGCGAAGGGACCGGCCTTGGCTTGTCGGTCGTCTACGGCATCGTGCGCGAGCATCAGGGCGCGCTCTCGTGCGAGAGCGCCGTGGGCGAAGGGACGCGCTTTACCTTGACGCTGCCCCTGGCCCCCTTCGACTCGGCTCACCCCTCGACTGCGCTCGGGGTGACCCTGAGCCCGCCGAAGGGTCAGGGCAGGCCCGCAGGATCGCAGCCCGCTCTGTCGGGAACCTCCGCGCGGACGCGGTCGTCGAGCTAAGTCATGGCGAAAAAAGGGTCCGTGCTGATCGTCGACGACGAAGAAATCATGCGGGAGATCCTGCAGGCGCTCCTCACACGGGAGGGCTATGACGTCCGGGTGACGGCCGGCGGCGCCGACGGGATCGAGCTGGCCAGGGCCATGCCCTTCGACGCCGCGATCGTCGACGTCATGATGCCCGGCATGGACGGCCTGACGGCGCTCGACGAGCTGAAGCGGATCGACGACGACCTGCCGGTCGTCATGATCACCGCGTTCGCGTCCGTCGAGAATGCGATCGCCGCCATGAAGGCCGGCGCCTACGACTACATCACCAAGCCCTTCAAGAACGACGAGGTGATGGCGGTCCTGCGCAACGCCATCGAGCGCAAACGCCTCGTCGCCGAGAACCGCGCGCTCCGCCAGAGCCTGCAGGAGCGCTACCACAAGTTCGGGAACATCATCGGCCGCAGCCCGCGGATGCGTCAGGTGTTCGATTTGATCATCCAGGCCGCGCCGAGCCGGTCGACGATTCTGATTCAGGGCGAGAGTGGCACCGGGAAGGAGCTCGTCGCGCGCGCGATTCACTCGAACTCCCCCCGCGCCGACCGCGCGTTCGTGACGGTGAATTCCGGCAATCTGCCGCCCGATCTGCTGGAATCCAACCTGTTCGGCCACGTGAAGGGCGCCTTCACCGGCGCCGTGTATCCCAAGAAAGGCCTGTTCGAGCTCGCCGACAAGGGCACGATCTTCTTCGACGAGATCGGCAACATCGCGCTCGAAACGCAGCCCAAGCTCCTTCGCGTCATTCAGGAACGCGAGTTCATGCGGCTGGGCGGCGTGGAGACCATCAAGGTGGACGTGCGGATCGTCGCCGCGACCAACGTCGACCTGCACAAGATGATGGAGGAAGGCCGGTTCCGCGAGGACCTCTTCTACCGCCTGCACGTCATCACCATCGAGCTCCCGCCGCTGCGTGACCGGAAAGAGGACATCCCGCTGCTCGTGCAGCACTTCCTCGAAAAGTACGGCGAGGAGAACAACCGGAAGAGCCTGGAGCTGACGCCCGACGCGCTCGACCTGATGCTGGAGTACGACTGGCCGGGGAACGTGCGGGAGCTGGAGAACGTGATCGAGCGCGCGGTCGTGCTCGCGACCGGCAAGCAGATCGGCACCGAGCTCATTCCGGATCAGGTCCGGAATCGTCCCTTCTTCCAGCTGCCCCAGGTCGTGCTCCCGCCCGAGGGCATCTCGTTCAAGGACGTCATCAGCGACTTCGAAAAGCGGCTGATCGAATCGACGCTGGAGACCGCGGGCGGCGTTCAGAAGCGCGCCGCCGAGCTCCTGCACATCAAGCCGACCACGCTGAACGAGATGATCAAGCGCTACGACATCAAACCGAGGCGCAAGAAGAGCCCGAACGGGAACGGGCCGGTGGCCGCCGGCACGCCCGGCTCGTCACGGCCCGTGTCGCCGCCGCCTCTCGAGGCTGCCGTCGCGGAAGAAAAGTTATGAACTACAACCCCTTCAACCTCGCAATCATCCGCTCGTACTTGCCCAGGATCACATCCCACCGGTAGTTCCGGCGCACGTACTCGCGTCCGTTGCGTCCCATCGCCGCGCGAAGCGGCTGGTCCGCGCTCAGGAGCTTCACGCATTCCACGAACTCGTCGCGGTCCGCGTAATACAGACCCGCGTTGCTCTTGAGGCAATGATCGACCAGAACGTCGCTGCGGGCGTTGGCCAGGACGGGCGTACCGACCGCGAAGGCTTCCAGCGCGAGCAGCGACAGACTTTCGTAGGGCGACGGGACCATCACCACGGTGGCGGCCTCGAGCGCCTGCAACCGCTCGCGATCTGACAGGAGCCCGGCGAACTTGACGAAGGGTTCCTCCGGAAGGCGCATCAGCTTCACGCCCATCAGCACGAGCTGGCCCTCTCCCGTCTCCGCGACGTAGTGGCTGAAATACTCGATCAGCTCCTCGCATCCCTTGCCCTTCTCGATCCGGCCGCCATACAGCATGAAGGGCCCGTGCAGACGATGCCGGCGGCGGAAGGTGGCGCCACGCTCATGCAGATGCGATCGATAGACCGCCGGCTCGACCGGGACGGCGCCCTCTTCTTCACTGGCTTCACTGGCGTCGGCCACCGTCGTAGGACGGGGATGGGCCTGATG
>JACQTH010000663.1 GCA_016210935.1 Acidobacteriota bacterium
CGAAAACGCGGAACTGATGGAACAGCTGTTCGGGCCGGCGTACGGAGAGCTGACACGCGCGGTGGCGACTAAGCCGGTCGACCGCAAGGCCTGGCGGACGATCCTCGATCCCGCCAGAAGGTTGGCGGAGCTGACGAACCTCGTGTACTTCCGCCGCGGAAAGCAATACATGGCGACGCCGGAATGGTCGGCCGCCGCCGATGCGTCGCGGAAGACCCTGCTGGCGATCGGTGATGCGGTCAAGCAGCAGAATTACGAGTTGACGCGCAAGCGCTATGAAGCAGCCGTCGAGAGCTGCAACGCGTGCCACAAGAAATTCGAAAAAGAGGCGCCGGAGCTGAAACCGTACGTCCCTGATGTCAAGTAGCGACGAAATCCGCGACAGGCGATCCGCCGTCACGGCGCTGATCGCGCTGCTGGCGGGCGGATGGACGGCGGGGGTGGCGCTCCTTTCGGGTGCGTTCCTCTCGTCGCCGCGTCGCGCGCAGAAACGCCGCGACGACATCGCTGTCGGCGAGCTGTCGATTTTTGGCCCCGAGTTCCAGGGCGTGCGACTCCGGATCGCCGCCGACGATGGGTGGTACGAGCGGGTCGAACAGCAGACCGTGTTCGTGCGCCTGGCCGGGAACGGATCGCCGGAAGTCTTCTCCGGCACGTGCACGCACCTGGGCTGCACGATCACCTGGAACGTGGGGGATCGAGTCTTCACATGCCCGTGCCACGGCGGCCTCTTCGGTCCTGACGGCTCTGTGAAAGGCGGACCGCCGCCACGTCCACTGACACGGCTGGACGCCAGTGTGAGAGACGGGATCGTTTATGTGCGGTTCAACTTCCCCGCGTCATGATGCAGTGGCTCGATCAGCGGACCGGCCTTTCACGCGCGGTGCGGGAATTTCTGGTCGAACCGATTCCGGCCAGCATCGGCTGGCGGCGCACGCTCGGCAGCGTCGCTGGCGCGCTTCTGTTAGTCCAGATCGTCTCCGGGCTGCTGCTCGCCGTGTATTACGTTCCGCATCCCGACGCCGCATATAAGTCCGTAGAGTATGTCGAGAACAGCGTCACGGCCGGAAAGCTGGTTCGGGCGCTGCATTATTGGGGCGCATCGTTTGCGGTGGTCGCCGTCTTCGTCCATCTCGTGCGGGTCTTCCTTTCAGGCGCGTACAGACCACCGCGTGAAGCCACCTGGATCGTCGGAGTCATCCTGCTGCTCCTCGTCCTGGCGCTTGCGTTCACCGGCCAGCTGCTGCCGTGGAATCAGGTCGGCTACTGGTCGGCGAGCGTCGGGATCGAGATCGCCGCGTCCACGCCCGTTGTCGGCGCAGCCGTCAAGCAACTGCTCGTGGGCGGCAGCTCGCCTGGCGCGCTGACGCTGACGCGCTTCTACGCGCTTCACGCCATCCTGCTTCCCGGGCTGATGGTGGTGTTGATCCTCGCGCACCTTTATTTGTTGCGACATCATGGACCCGCGAGACCGGCCCGCGACCAGGGCTCAGAGGTCGCGCCGTTCGCGCCGGCGCAGCTCTCCCGCGATCTCGTCGTCATTTCCGTGGTGCTCGGCTTGCTGGTCGCCCTCGCGCTGATCGTGGGACTCCCGGCGATCGGTCCGGCCGATCCGACCGACACTGCGTATCTTCCGCGACCTGAGTGGTATTTCCAGGCGCATTACCAGTTGCTGCGGCTGACTCCTGGCCCCTTGAAGCTCCTCACGACGTTCGTGCTGCCGGCGCTGGGCGTGGCCGCGTTGTTTGGACTGCCGTGGCTCGATCGCGGACGGTCGTCGCGGGCGTCGGACCGGCTGGGCCTCGTCAGTGTGGGCTCGCTCACCATCGCGGTCATCGTCGCACTGACGCTCGTGGGAACGCTCGAGCGGCCACCTGTCGAGGCGCGTGCCGCGGACACCGCCGGCACATACGATCCGATCGAAGCCGGACGCCGGATCTACGAGGCCGGGGACTGCAAGAAGTGCCACACCGTCGGGCTCGAGGGCGGCAATGAGGGACCGGATCTGTCGAACGTCGGGCTTCGCCTGCAGGAGCCGTACATGAGGAAGTTTCTCCGCGCGCCAGAGGCCTACGTTCCCGATATCAAAATGCCGGCGGTGAAGGTCCCGGAGCGGGAGTTCAATGAACTGGTCGAGTATTTGAAGTCGCTCCGGGAGGAACCCGGACGCTAATCCATTCGTCTATAGCTCCCAGCCTGCCGAGCCTTTCTTTTCGCGCAGGCCGGTAGCGAAGCTTCGCCTCAAACCGCCGAGTTACGGCACCGGCGGAACGCGCGAATCTTCGCTACTAGTTGCGCGGCCGCCGCGGCGGCCGCGCCTAAGAC
>JACQTH010000667.1 GCA_016210935.1 Acidobacteriota bacterium
AAGCGTTCCAGGTCCTGAAGGACGTCGATTGGCGTGTCTCCCACGAGTGCCGCCTTCATGGCGTACAGCTGTTCCACGACGGATCACACCCTTGATTTCGAGTCCGTGAAGACACATGCTCTGCGAAGGGCGAGCCCGTCGCGAGTCACCCACCACTCATGCCGATTGTCGAGGCGTTATCCCGAGCCGCGCTCGAAACCCTGATTCTGACCGTCACGGTTGCGCCCTACTTTCTGCTCGGCGCCGTCACGGGTGCGGCCCTCCAGGCGTGGCTCTCCCCGAAATGGTCGGCGGTCGTGTTCGGTGGAACCGGTCTACGGCCGCTGGTCAACGCCGTGACGGTCGCGGCCGTCCTGCCCGGCTGCTCGTGCGCGACGATGCCGATGGCCGCGGGGCTGAAGGTATTCCCCGCGCCTCGGTTGGGGACGTTGTCCGCATTTGTGTTCACATCGCCGCTACTCAGTCCAGTGACCGTGGTGCTCACGCTCACCATGCTGGGCTGGCAGCTTGCGGTGGGTCGCGTCGTGGCGTCCCTGGCAGGAGGCGTGCTGCTGGGGATCCTCATCAACGCGATGGGCGCCCGTCTGCATGACGCTGCGGGCAACGGACACATCGAAAACGCCGCGGCCTGCTGCGAAACAGACGTTGGCGCGCAACCTATCCAGGGCTCGACGCTCGCGCCGACGAGCCGACGTTTCCGGTCGAGTCTCTATGACATCCTGCGTTCCATCACCCCGTACTTCCTGCTCGGGATGGCCATCGCGGGCATCGCCACCGCTCTCGTACCTGAAGGAAGCATCCCTCGTTATCTTGGCGGTGCATCGGGGCCCCTCGCGTACACGCTCGCGCTGGTGGTCGGGATCCCGCTGTACGTCTGCGAGGGAGAGGAAGTTCCCATCACCTACGCGCTGCTGGAAGCCGGGCTCGGGCCGGGACCGTCGCTGACCTTCCTGCTCGGATCGGTCGGGACATGCATTCCGACGGTTGTGATGGCGCGCAGCGTCATCGGCCGGCGCGCGACGATGTTCTATGCCGGGTTCTGGCTTCTGTTCGCGCTGAGCACTGGCCTGGTGTTCGACATGGTCATGGGCTCGGCCGCCGGATCTTGACTGCCGCAAAATGTCCGCTTCGCTTCGCGCGAAGCAATGGCAACGATCGTCTGCTGACGTGTAACATGCTCCCGCATAAACAGTGAGGGAGGACGTTCATGAAACTCAGGCTGCTGACCCTCGTACTGATCTCCGTCGCGGTAGTCTCGCGAGTATCGGCGCAGGACGACGAGGCGAGGAAGATCGAGGAATGGCTGAAGGGGTATGATGCCGCCTTCGTCGCCAAGGACCTGGACAAGCTGGCGACCTTCTACCATCCGGACGTCACGATCTACGAAGGCGCGGGCGTGAACAATGGATGGGCCGACTATCGCGATCGGCACCTCGGCCCCGAGTTGAAGGCTTTCGAGGATCTCGAATTCGGGCATTCGAATCGGCGCGTGCAGATGCTTGGCGATCGCGCCGCGTACGTGATCTCGGAGTACTTCATCAAGGCCAGGATGAAGGAGCGGCAGCTGGACAGCATCGGCCGTGAGACGCTCATCGTCGAGCGGCAGGCCGATGGGACCTGGAAGATTCGCCATTCGCATACATCCGGCCGGGCCAGGCCACAGAAGTGAGGACTGGACGAGGTGAAATCCGCTGCATGCCGAGATCTGCCAGCTCTCAAATCGCAATCGGCCGCCCTGGCAACGCGGATACACGATAGGATTGGGCATGCACGCACGCAAGATTCAAGTAAAGAACGGGCGATTGGTCCTGGACGAGCCCACGGACTTGCCGGACGGAGCGGAAGTCGAAGTTCTGGTGATTGACGACGAGCTGACGGCCGAAGAGCGTGCCCAACTGCACGCGTCTTTGGATCGGGCCTTAGACGACTCTGACGCAGGCCGAGGGACGGACGCGTGGGAGTACTTGCAGCGGTATCGAACGCGTCGTGAAGATCGTCCTGCTCGATGAGGCCCAAGACCGGTTTGAAGCCGAAGATCGCTGGTGGCGCGAACACCGTGACGCCAAGGAGCTCTTCGTGACGGAGCTCCAGGACGTGCTCCGGCATGTCGCCTCGACGCCCGGCATCGGCCAGCGTTACCGCCGCGCCCGAGGCAAGCTGATTCAGCGCGTGCTCAATACAGCGTCATTCCGGAAACCTTCAGCGTTCCCTTGCGCAGGGCGCGCAGCTTCATGATGTAGAAGATGACCGGCGTAATGATGAGCACGTGAATGGTC
>JACQTH010000665.1 GCA_016210935.1 Acidobacteriota bacterium
CTGCAGGCGTATCTCGAGGAGGGCATGACCGACGAAGCGGTGTTCAGTCTCTTCGTGCGGCGTCTGCCGAAAAGCCGCAACTATCTGCTGGCGTGCGGCCTCGATGACGCGCTGGCGTATCTCGAGCACCTGCGGTTCGATCAGCCCGCGCTCGCGTACCTCGAATCGCTCGGCAAATTTTCGAGCCGGTTTCTGCAGCGCTTGGACCAGCTTCGATTTACGGGTCACGTCTACGCCGTTCCGGAAGGCACCCCGATCTTTGCCAACGAGCCCATTCTGGAAATCGCCGCCCCGATGCCCGAGGCGCAGCTCGTCGAGACGATCGTGATGAATCAGATACACCTCCAAACCGTGCTGGCCTCGAAAGCCGTTCGGGTGGTCGAAGCGGCGCAGGGGCGGACGGTTGTCGATTTCGGCTTTCGGCGGATGCATGGCACGGACGCTGCGATGAAAGCGGCGCGGGCGTTTCATATCGCCGGTGTGCACGCCACGTCGAACGTCGCAGCCGGGCAGGCGTATGGCCTTCAAGTGTCCGGAACCGTGGCTCATAGCTACATCCAGGCCCACGACGATGAGTACGAGGCGTTTCGCGCGTTCGCGCGGTTGTATCCCGAGACCGTGTTGCTGGTGGACACCTACGACACCATCGCTGGCGTTCAGAAGGTGATCGATCTCGCGAAGGAGCTGGGCCCGGACTTCCGTGTGAGCGCCATCCGGCTGGATTCCGGTGATCTTGGCGACCTGTCCCTTCGAGCCCGTCGCATGCTCGACGCCGCGGGACTTCCGGCCGTGCACATTTTTGCGAGCAGCACGCTCGACGAGTACCAGATCGCGGAGCTTCTTGCGGCCGGCGCACCGATTACCGGGTTCGGCGTCGGGTCGGAGATGGGCGTGTCGCCCGATGCCCCCAATCTCGACATCGTCTACAAGCTGGTGGAATATGCCGGGCGCGGGCGGCTGAAGCTCTCGACCGGGAAGACCCTCCTGCCCGGGCGCAAGCAGGTCTTCCGCGTCGAAGAGAACGGCGTCGCGCAGTACGACATCCTCGCCCAGCATGGCGAAGGTGGTCTTGGACGACCGCTGCTCCGACAGGTGATGAAGGACGGGGTCCGGCTGCCTGCGGGTCGTACAGATTTGAACGACGCGCGAGCGCTCCGGGAAGCGGAGGTGAACCGGCTGCCGGCTGCCCTGCGTTCAATCCAGCCCGCGAGGCCGCCGTATCGAGTGGAAGTGAGCGCGGCGCTCAGACGAGCTGCGGACGTGCTTCGCAAACAGTACGAATCACAGCAGGGATGAGTGAGGCTTGGCCCCGGCGGGCACCCGCTCGCGCTCGACTGTGGTCGTCAAATCTGCACCGGCGTCTGCCATCTCGGCCAGCGCGCGATCCGTGTCGCCGCGCTGCGCGTTGATTCCGGCGATCGCATCCGTCAGGACGCTCACGTCCAGGCCGGCCTTTCGCGCGTCCAGCACCGTCTGCTTGACGCAGTATTCGCTGGTCAGCCCGGCGACATATAACCGATCGACGCCGCGATCGCGCAGATCGGCGAGAAGCGGCTTGCCCGCTGGAATGCACCCATCGAAGGCCGAGTACCCCGGGCGTGTCGGGTCCTGCCCTTTGCTAATCACGATAGCGTCCGGCGGAACCTCGAGCGCCGGGTGAAACTCCGCGCCCGGCGTGTCCTGCACGCAGTGCACCGGCCACGGGCCTCCATACAGCTTGAAGTGGTTCGTCACCGCGGGATGCCAATCGCGCGAGACGTACACCAGGATCCCCAGCGCGCGCGCTTCCGCAAGATGCCGGTTGAGCGCCGGCAGGATCCGATCGCCGCCCTCAGCGGGCAGCGCTCCGCCCGGACAGAAGTCGCGCTGCACGTCGACGACGATCAAGGCTGGATTGTCCGCCTTTCGAGTTCTTGTGTTGCGCATCGGACTGTCTCCGGAATGGGTACAGCCTAGCAAATGGCGGGCCAGCGAGCCTGACGAGGTTACCGCAGTATACTTGCCGGGCACAGCTGCGGAATCCTTGGTAGTGGGTCCGTTTGCGGTTGCGCCGCGCGAGGCCACGCCGGAAAACTCGCTGGACGGCCGTTCCCGGTCGCCTAACCGCGAGGGTCGCGCCTTCAGCGTTCGCCACGGCGAACGCCGCTCCGCGAGGAGCGGAAAACCGGCTGATTGGAGGGGCGCTCAGCCTCGCGGATTCCGTCAGCCGCCAGCGCGTTTTCAGATTCTGGACGTTGAGTCGGCGTGGCTCGAGCGTCGCAGCCGCAAACAGACCCACTACCGAATCCTTGCGTTGTTCAGCTCGGACCTTTTGGGTCTTGAATCGAGGGAGGGACATCTCATGTCGTTCAAAGCGCGATTATTGGTGGCGGTGCTGGGGATCGTAGCCGCGTGGGCTCCTCTGGCGCGGGCGCAGGTCCAGACCGGCAGCATCCTCGTCAGGACCGTCGATGAACAAGGAGCGGTGATTCCGGGCGCCACCGTGACGCTTAACAGCGCGGCCCTCCAGATGAACGGAGTGACCGATGCGGGCGGGGTTCACCGCTTTCCGTCGCTGCCGCCGGGCACGTACACGGTGAAGGTCGAGCTCCAGGGATTCCGGCCCCTGATTCGCGAGAACATCGTGGTGAGCGTCGGCCAGACGGCGCCGCTCGACGTCACGCTGCAGGTCGGCGGCGTCACCGAAAGCGTGACGGTCAGCGGCGAGTCACCCGTCGTCGACACGACGAGCGCGGTCGTGGGCGTGAACCTGGACAAGAAGCTGCTCGAAACGACGCCGGGCGGCCGCGACATCTGGTCCATCCTCGAATACAAGGTGCCCGGCCTCGTCATGGCCAGTCCCGATGTCGGCGGCAATCAGGGCGGTCTGCAGCGCGGCATCACCGCGCGGGGGACGCCGAACGGTCAGAACACGCAGATGCTGAACGGCGTGAACGTGGGCGATCCGGCGGCGATCGGGTTCGCCGGCTACTACTACGATCCGAGCTCGTTCGAGGACATCCAGGTCTCGACCGGAGCGCGGGACATCACCGTGCCCACCGGCGGCGTCTTCATCAACATGGTGACCAAGAGCGGGACGAATCGTCTGGGCGGGATGGTGCTCGCAACCTACCAGGCCGAGGCCACGCAGTCGGACAACATCGATGCGACGTTGAGGAGCGCCGGGCTGCGCCCGAATGCGAATGCCGTCGACTACATCTCCAACTTCAATGTCAACCTGGGCGGTCCGATTCGGCAGAACAAGCTGTTCTACTTCGCCGCGTTGAACGACCAGCGCACGCACGTCAACGTCGTGGGGTTCCCGGCGGCGGTGTGGACGGGTGCGCAAGAGCCGGAGTACACCGACATCACCTCCATCTTCGCCCGCCCGACGTTCCAGTTGAACAACTCGCACCGGTTCGACGTCACGGCCAGCCGGCAGCTCTACGACAAGCCCAACCGCGGCGCGAGCGCGTCGAACACACCCGAGTCAACGTGGCACGAGCGCGACATCCTCGCGGTCTATCAGGGTCTCTGGAATTGGGTTATCAACAACCAGTTGTTCGTCGACAGCCGCATGAGCTTCAACAGCATCGATTTTCCGCTGCAGCTCAAGACGACGAAGCAAACGCTGCTCGATCTGTCCACCAACATCCGGACCCGGGCGAACTCCGCGGAGCAGCGGATGATCCGCGAGCGGCTGCAGATCAGCTCGAACGTGCAGTACTACATCCCACAGTGGCTCGGCGGTCGCCACGAGATTCGCGGCGGGATTGACAACGCCTACACGCCGGATTCGGTCGAACTCCTTCGCAACGACAACCTGGAAGTCCGGTATCGCTCGCTCCCGCAGGGGTCGAATCCCGCCGGGCCTGCCCAGGTGCTCCTGTTCAACACGCCGCTCTTCCAGAAGCGGGCGGTCCAGACGACGGCCCTCTACGCGCAAGACTCGTACTCCATCGGCCGGCTCACCGTGGTCGGCGGCGTGCGGTGGGAGCGCGTCGAAGGATGGCTGCCTGCGCAGAGCAGCCCTCCAAGCCCGTGGTTCCCGGATGGAACGGTCCTGACGCCAACGTTCACCGTCCGGCGTTCCTTCGACGAGATCCGGAACATTCCGCTCTGGAAGAATGGCGGTCCCCGCTTCAACGCGATCTACGACCTGACCGGCGAAGGAAAGACGGCGCTGCGATTCTCGCTGGCGCGTTACTACGACCAGATCGGCACCGGCACGCCCGGTGGGCTCAACACGAATGGTCTGATTACTCAGACGTATACGTGGAACGACTTGAACGGCGATCTGGTATTTCAACCTGGAGAACAGGGCAGGCTGACGGGTACGAACGTGCCGCCGACGCTGCAGACCCTGTTCGATCGACGAGATCCGAATCTCCGTCGCCCGTACCGGAATGAATTGACCCTCGGCGTGGATCACGAGCTGATTCCGAACCTCGAGGTCAGCGCCACGTTCTTCAGGAATCGCGAACACGACCCGCTGACGAATGTGGATCTCGGCCGGCCATTCGATCAGTACCATCAAGTCCAGCGGACCGATCCGGGACTCGATGGCGTCACGGGAACGTCGGACGACCGGACGATAACCGTGTACAACCTGAACTCGACGGCGCTCGTCTCGCAGCTGCAGCAGCGCAACGACGACCGTGTGGCGCAGCGGTACAAGGGCGTCGAATTCACCGCCACGAAGCGATACAGCAACGGGTGGACGCTGCTGGGCGGGTACACGTGGTCGCGCACCGAAGTCGACATGACGAGTGTCGAGAATCCGAACGATGCCTTCGTGAATGCCTCGGGGCGCGCGGGCATCGACCGAACGCACAACATAAAGATCACTGGCTCGTACTTGCTGCCGTGGGAGGTGCTGTTCGGCGCAAACTTCCGGCTGTTGTCCGGCGCGCCCGTGACTCGCACCGTGCCGATCACGGGGCTGAACCAGCAGCCGACCGGCAACGTCACCGTGAACGCCGAGCCGCGCGGCAGTGTGCTGCTGCCGTGGCTGCCGACCCTCGATGTGCGTCTCGGCAAGATCGTCCGGTTCGCCAGGCAA
>JACQTH010000666.1 GCA_016210935.1 Acidobacteriota bacterium
CGAGATTGCCGGCAATTAGCGTCCGGTGGTCACCAAACCCGAAATCGACACCCGGCCGGAACCGTAGCCGATCCACGAGCGGAGCGCTTTCGACGAGCGCGCCTACGAAGAACTGGTCGGGGTCGCCGCTGACTCCGGCTTGCAAGCCGGGAGCGACCTGGGCCAGCACCCGGCTGGGCGAAAGCCCGACTACAGCCGCCACGACTATAAGGACCGTTGCCATCCTGCTTGTCACACTTCACCTCGCGTCGGAATGAGTAGGGGCGGTTCGCGAACCGCCCCTGCTGTATCGCGGTCGGTCTACAATTCGCGCGCCAACTTGGCCAAGCTCGGGCAGAGCTAGCCGTGCTTGCACGGCCATGTGTACGAAACGGGTCACATTGGGACATTGGCTGCCCAAGCACGGCCAGCCCCCGCGTAGCGGGGCTATTGAAGAAAGCTTCGTGATCGAGCGAAGCGGCGCTGGCGGGTTTGAGGCGAAGCTTCGTTACGGCTCTGGGCCACGATGCCCGGACGGTGCTAGGCTCTGTGCAGGAGGTAGGACGTGGCTCTTCGGCGGGGCGTCACCTTTGTCATCAGCATGATTGTCGCCGCCACGATGATCTCGATGGCGGTCCTGCTCGTCATGTACGTGCTGGTCTCGCGCGAACCGGCCGTACCCTCGAATGCCGCGCTCGTGCTACCGATCTCGGGCGAGCTCGAAGAATCGCGCGAGGACGTGATCGGGCTCGTCCGCGGCCGCCGGCCCCGAACGGTGCGCTCGATCGTCGACAACCTGCGTAAGGCGAAGGTCGACGATCGGATTAAGGGCGTCCTGATCGCGCCCTCGGGGCTGCAGGCCCCCTTCTGGGGAAAACTCCAGGAGCTGCGCGATGCCATCCTCGATTTCCGGAAATCGGGCAAGCCCGCCGTCGCGTACCTCGAAGACGGTCTCGAACGCGAGTACTTCCTCGCGACGGCGTGCGATCGCATTTTCCTGATGCCGACGACCCCGCTCGAGCTGAACGGGCTGGCGACCTTTGACCTGTTCCTGCGGGGCACGCTCGACAAGATCGAGACTTATCCGGACATGCTGGCGATCGGCGAGTACAAGACGGCGGTCAACCTCTTTACCGAAAAAGGGTACACCTCCGCGCATCGCGAGCAGTCGGCGTCTCTTAACCGGGACCTCTACGACCAGCTCGTGGGCGGCATCGCGGAGGGGCGGCGTAAGAGCGTTCCGGAAGTCCGCGCGCTGCTGGATCAAGGTCCCTTCCTCCCCGAGGAGGCGCTGCGTGTCGGCCTCATCGACGATCTCGCTTACGAGGATCAGATCGACGACAAGGTGGAGATCGGCGGGCGCGACTGGCGTCGCGTCACCTCTGACGAATACGAGGGCGTGAAGCCGTCGAGCGTGGGCCTGAATCGCGGTCCGCGCATCGCGGTGATTTACGCCGTGGGGCTCATCAACACGGGCCGAAGCGGCTGGAGTCCGACCGACGGCCCCGTGGTGGGATCCGAAACGCTCATTGAGTATGTCAGGAAAGCCAGAGGGGATTCGTCCATCCGGGCGATCGTGCTGCGCGTGGACAGCCCGGGCGGATCGGCGGTGGCCTCGGACGCGATCTGGCGCGAGTTGTTGATCACCCGCCAGGGACGATCGGCAAAGCCGGTGGTCGTCTCGATGTCCGACCTGGCCGCGTCAGGCGGGTACTACATCGCGATGGCCGGCTCCGACATCGTTGCGCAGCCGGCGACGCTGACAGGCTCGATCGGCATCTACAGCGGCAAGATGGTCACCGGAGGCACGTTCGAGAAGCTGGGCGCGGCGATCGATGGCGTGAAGGATGGCAAGTTCGCGGACATGCACTCGCCGATTCGGCGGTACTCGCCGGAAGAGCGGGCGAAGATTCTCGAGCAGATGCAGGCCTATTACGACCAGTGGATCGAGAAGATCGCCGCATCGCGCGGCCTGACGCCGGAGCGGGTCGATTCACTCGCGCAGGGCCGCGTCTGGACAGGCCAGCAGGCGCGCCAGATCGGCCTCGTCGACGAGTTGGGCGGCCTCGATCGCGCCGTCGCGCTCGCCAAGCAGCGGGCGAAGATCGACGCGAGAGAGGAAGTGGAGATTATCGTGTATCCGCCGCGGCGCACCTTCTACGAGCTGCTCGTCCAGCAGCTCTCCTCGGTGGAACGGGTCGGACTCGGGGCGTGGATTGGCCTGCAGGATCGCCGCGCGATCGGGGCGCTGACAGCCCCGGTGCGAATCTTCCGGCGCGGCGAGCTGCTGGCGTTGATGCCGTTGGGGTTCTTGCGATGAAAGTGGCCAGTGGCCGGTGGCCAGTAGCCAGTTGACGAGCGGCCAGGTCGCGCCACAGCGCGACCGTTATCAGATGATGCCCTGGCCACTGGGCACTGACCACTGGCCACTAAATACCGTCAGACTCCAATCAACCTCCCCAGCACCTCGCGATTGATCTGGATGTCCATCCGCTGCTTCGCCTTGACCATGTAGGCGTTGAAGAAGCGAGTGCGCCGCTCGTCCAGCAGATCGCTCCGCAGCTGATCCTTCGCCTTCTCGAACTCCGCCGTCGTGGGATCCGTTCGTTCGAGTACCTTGATGATCACCGTGGCCGTGTCGGTGCCGATCGGATCGGAGACGGCGCCGACAGGGAGCGAGAACGCGGCGCGATCGACGGTGGCGCTGATCCCGACTTCCGGAAGCGCGGAATCCCGTGCGACCAGATCGGTCGTCTTGAGCTCGATCCCCGACAGCTTGGCTGCGGCAGCCAGGTCCCCCTTGCTCGCCGTCTTCGCCTCGCTCGCGCGCTGCCTGGCCAGCTCGCCGGCTTTGTCGCGCGTCAGATCCTCGCGCACCCGATCCTTGACTTCATCCAGCTTGGGCAGGTACGGGTCCTTCTTGCCGGACAGGGCGAGAAACACGAAGCCGCGCGGCACCTGTAGATGTCCGGTCACTTCACCTTCTTTCAGCTCGAACGCCCGCTGGCTGACGTCCGGACCCGCGCCGAGCCCCAGGATGGGTTCGTCACGGCCGAAGAACCCCGTTTCCTGCACCGTCACGCCGTTCGCGCGTGCGGCCGTGTCGAGATCGGCGGGCTCGTTGATTTGATCTTCGAGTGTTTCCGCCAGCCGCGCGGCCTCTTGTCCCGCGCGCTGGTAGGCAATCTGCTCGGTGATCGGCGCCTTCACCTCCTCGAGCGATCTCGTGGTGGCCGCCTTCTTGTCAACGACCTTGATGATGTGAAAGCCGTACTGCGTCTTTACCGGATCGCCGATGGTGCCTGGCTCCATCGAGAACGCTTGGTCGTCGAACTCGGTCACCATACGGCCGCGCGGGAAGTAATCCAAATCGCCGCCCTTCTCCTTGCTGCCCTCATCCTCCGAGTATTTTCTGGCCAGGGCGGCAAAGTCGGCGCCCCCGCGCGCTTCCTGCGCGAGCTTCTCGGAGAGGATCCGCACGGTCGCTTCATCCTTGCCGTCGGTCTTCAACAGGATGTGGCTCGCGCGCACCTGCTCAGGCGTTGAATACTGTTCGACGTTGTCGTTGTAATAGCGCTCGAGCTCGCGCTGCGAAACGTTCACGCCCCCCTTCAACGCATCGACGTCGACCAGCAGATACCGAACCTTGCGCTGCTCGCCGACGCGGTACTTGTCACGATGGCGATCGTAATAGGCCGACACCTCCGCATCCGAAACGGTCACCTTGGCGCGGAAGTCGTCGGTGCGGAACGCCAGCAGCTGCAGCTTCACCTTCTCGTTCCGCCGGCGGTATTCCTGTTCCAGCTCACCGTCCGGGATCGTGACCCAGTCGGTCAGCGCCGCGCGAAGCTTGTCGACGGTCATGGATCGGCGCAGGCTCTCCTCGAACTGACCCGGCGAGAGGGGTGGGCGCTGCATGGACAGGAGCTGGCGATACCGCTCTTCACCCATGAACTGCCCGTTCATCAGAAACGCCGGCATCGTGAGGATCCGCTCGCGCACCTCCGCGTCGGTCACACGGATGTCGAGCCGCTGGGCTTCCGCCAGCGCCGCGCGCTCGTCGACCATCTGCTGCAGGATCTGCTGTTCGATCCCGAGCTGTTTCAGGAGCTGCTCGCTGATGTTGCTGCCATACGCGCTGCGGTACGCCTGCAACTGTCCCTGATAGGCGCGCTGGAAATCGCCGGCCGTGACCTCGTGTCCCTCCACCTCGGCCACGACGTCGCTCGACAGCCCCGGCCCCGTACCGTCGCCGACGAACGCCGGGATGTACAAAAGAATGAACGAGACGACAACCAGCGCCAGGCTCCACTTGAGGAGGTTCTTGTGGCGCCGCATCCGATCGAGCATGGTCATGAGACTGATCCTACCAGCTTGGGATGATTCAAGTGCCTGGAGTGCCTAGGGTGCCTGAAGTGCCTGGAGTGCAGGGTGCCCGAGGTGCGTGAATGTTTAAGCACTCCAAGCCCTTGGGCACCTCAGGCACTCTAGGCACCCAAAGCGTGCGGCCACTACCATTCACGTGCACTCTCACGATCGCGCGCCTTTTTTCTCCGGCCCCTGGCCCGCGGCCCCCGATCCCCCTCACCC
>JACQTH010000671.1 GCA_016210935.1 Acidobacteriota bacterium
CTCGCGCTCGCCGCGCTCGCACCCACCGATCCCCGCGTGAAGAACGCGGTGGCGGCCGGCATCGAATGGCTGCTCGGCCTGCAGAACCGCGATGGAGGAATGCCGACGTTTTGCCGCGGCTGGGGGATGCTGCCGTTCGATCGCAGCGCGCCCGACTTGACGGCGCACGCTCTTCGGGCCTGGAGCGCTTGGCAGGCCCGGCTGAAGGAACCTGTGGAAAACGCGTGGATCGATCGCGTTTCCCACAAGGTTCAGCCGGGCACTACGACAGATGGGCGGAGCGCCACAGCAGAGAGGCGAAGCGCCGATCTGCAGCGGCGCGTGGCTGCGGCGGCGCGGCGGGCGGTGACCTATCTGGCCCACGCGCAGAATCAGGATGACAGCTGGTCCCCGCTGTGGTTCGGCAATCAGCACGTGAGCGGCGAGGTCAATTTCACGTACGGGACGGCGCGCGTGCTTCAGGGGCTCGCGTGCGAGCTGGCGCGTTCGCTGCCCGAGGCCGCAGATCCTTTGCAGCGCGGGCTGCGCTGGCTCCTTCGCGCGCAAAACGACGATGGCGGGTGGGGCGGCGCGCCTGGCGTGCCGTCGACGATCGAGGAAACAGGCCTCGCGCTGCAGGCGCTCGGCGCCGTGGCTGCGGCGGAACCCGCGCGACCGGAGATGCGCGACGGGATCGAGCGCGGCGCGCGCTGGCTTGTCAACGCCACCGGCGAAGGCCGGCACACGCCAGCCTCGCCCATCGGGTTGTATTTCGCGCGGCTCTGGTATTTCGAGGAGCTCTATCCGATCGTCTTCGGGCTCGGTGGGCTGTCGGCGGCGCGCGACAGGCTGCGGGCTGCGGACTAACCGGCTGCGGCCTGCGGGCCCGACTCACTCCACCTTCAGCAACCGCACCGCATTTCGCCAATAAATCCGCTCACGGTCCCCGTCCGAGATCGGCAGACCGTCGATCACTTTGATCGTCTCGCGAATGAAGAGCGGACCCTTCTCGGGATCGAACGGCGAGTCGGACGCAAACAGCACGCGATCCACGCCGAAGAACTTCAATCCGCACTCCGTGGCCGCCGCGGCGCCGAACAGCGCCGTGTCCGCATAGAACATGCGGAAGTAGTCGATCGGTCGCTTGCGCAGGCTCCTCAGGACCGCCGAGTAGTCCTGGTCCGTCGTGCGCCGGCCAAGCTGGTCCCACCCGTAGCCGAGACGTCCCTCGAAGTACGGCGCCATCGCGCCCATGTGGTGGGTGATGATCTTGAGCTGCGGATACCGATCGAACAGTCCGGCGAAGACAATCCGCGCCATCGCGACGCTCGTCTCATACGGCCACCCGAACGTCCACCAGATCTCGAAGTGCGATCGATCCTCGGTGAGGTAGTCGGGAAAATCAGCGCCGCGGGCCGGGTGCAGCCAGATCGGCAGATCGTAGCCGGCCATGAGGTCGAACAGCGGCAGGTACTCCGGCACCGTGAGCGGCCGGCCGGCGGCATTGCTGTACAGCTGCACGCCCCGCGCGCCAAGGTCGCGAATCGCGCGATGCGCCTCCACGATCGCCGCGTCCGGCGCGTTCATCGGCAACCCCGCGATGAAGCCCGGAAAGCGATCCGGATAGCGAGTGACCAATTCCGCCATGCCGTCGTTCCCGGCCCGTGCCAGATCGATCGCTCCGTCCGGAGGGGCCAGCGCCTCGACCGGCGGCACTGCGAGCGAGAGGATCTGCTGATAGCCGTCGAACCGATCCATCACGCGAAACCGCTCGTCGAGATCGACGAGCATCGGCACGGCCCGGACACGCTTGCCCATGTCCTTGTGCTGCGGGGCGATCCGCATCATCAGCCGGAAATAGGGCTCGGGAAGGATGTGGGTGAAGACGTCGAGCTTTCGCATCGGTGCACTATAATTCAGCGCGGTTCCGCCAAATCGGAGGAGTCGATGGGTCGCACGCTGGTCGTCGCGAGCGCCGTGGTCGCGTTGCTCGGTACCGGCGCCACGTCCGCCGCGCAGCCGGCCTCGTCGTCCGAGACGGCCGAGGCGCTATCCGAAGCCGCACGCCGGGGCGACGCGGCGGCCGTCAAGAAGCTCCTCGATGAAGGCGTCGACGTCAACACGAAGTTCCGGTACGGCGTGACGGTGCTCTCGTACGCGGCCGATCGCGGCCACGACGACGTGGTGAAGCTCCTGCTCGATCGCGGCGCCGACCCGAACGTCCGCGACACCTTCTACCGCGCGACGCCGCTGACGTGGGCCGTCAGCCCCGCCATGGGTCGCAAGCCGCAGCACGCCGAAGTTGTCCGCCTGCTCCTGCAGCACGGCGCGCAGGGAAAAGAGGCCGCGTTGATGCCGGCGCTCTCCGATCAGGCGACCACGAAGGTGATTCTCGAGTCCGGCGGCCTTTCGGCGGAGGCGCTTGCCGACGCGCTCGAGGCCGCGAGCAGGCGAAAGCTCCCGGAGATCGTCGCGCTGCTCGAACAGGCAGGAGCGAAGCCGCATTCCGAATTCAAGATGACCGACGCCGAGCTGGCCCGCTTCGGCGGCACCTATCGCGCCCCAACCGGCGCCGAGATCGTCCTCACCGTCGTCGACGGCCGCCTGACGGGCGGTCCGAGCGGCCAGCAGCGAACGACCTTCGTCGCGCGGAACGCGACGACGTTCGCGGCCGCGGGAGGTCCAACTTTGCGGTTCCGCATGGAGGCGGACAAGCCCGCCTCGTTCACCGTGGCTCAGGATCCCGGCGGCGTCGTGTATACGCGCGTGGAGGGCAAGTAGATGAAACGGTCGATGTCGCTCTTGCTCTGGGTACTCGCCTGCGCGACGGTGTCCGGGCAGAACTGGCCGATGTTCCGTGGACCGAACGCGTCGGGCGTGGCTGACGGCCCGTCGGTCCCGATCAAGTGGGATGTCGGCACCGGTGAGAACATCCTCTGGAAGACGCCGGTGCCCGGTATCGCGGTGTCGAGCCCGATCGTGTGGGGCGATCGCGTGTTCGTTTCCACCGCGATCGGAAGCGATCCGAAGGCGGGGATTCGGACAGGCCTGTACGGCGACGTCCAGCCGATAAACGATCTGTCGAAGCACTCCTGGCAGCTGCTGGCGCTCGACAAACGGACCGGCAAGGTTCTGTGGGAGCGCATCGCCGACGAGGGGATCCCCAGGACAAAACGTCATCCGAAATCGAGTCAGGCCACGCCGACGCCCGTCACCGACGGCAAGCACGTCGTCGTGTCGTTTGGCTCGCAGGGGCTGTACGCCTATGACTTTGCGGGGAAGCTGCTGTGGAAGCGCGACCTGGGCGTGCTGAACTCCGGCTGGTTCTACGACCCCGACTACGAATGGGGCATGTCCAGCTCGCCGATCATCTGGAAGAACCTGGTGATCGTGCAGTGCGACATCCAGAAGAACTCCTTCATCGCGGCCTTCGACGTGGCGACCGGCAATCCCCTCTGGCGCACGCCGCGCGAGGAGATCCCGTCGTTTTCGACGCCGGCGATCTTCGAATCCGACGGCCGTGTGGAGCTCGTGACACAGGCAACGACCTTCATCCGCGGCTACGATCCTCCCACCGGCAAGGAGCTGTGGCGGCTCTCCGGCAACTCCGAGATCACGATCCCGACGCCGATTGCCGGCCCGGGATTCGTCATCGTCACGAACGGGTACCGCGGCGTCCAGCCGATTTTCGCCATCAAGCCCGGCGCCTCCGGCGACATCACGTTGAAGGAGGGGCAGACCAGCAATCCCTTCATCGCGTGGAGCACAACCCGCGGCGGACCGTACATCCCGACGCCCGTGATCTATCGCGACCTGCTGTATGTGCTCGGCAACAACGGCGTGCTGGCCGCGTACGACGTCCGCACCGGCCAGCGCGCGTATCAGGAGCGTGTCGGGCCCGGTGGATCCTTCAGCGCCTCACC
>JACQTH010000673.1 GCA_016210935.1 Acidobacteriota bacterium
TTCTTTCACCCCGACAACATGGTCTCGAGCATCGCTGCGTACTGCCGCCAGACGAAGCAGCCCGAGCCTGCAGGGCCGGCAGCCTATTCGCGTTCCATTCTCGAGAGCCTGGCGTTCAAGTATCGCGTGGTGCTCGAGCAGCTGCAGGATCTCACCGGCTTGGAGTTCGACGAGATACGCGTGGTCGGGGGCGGCGCCAGAAATCGGCTGTTGAACCAGTTCACCGCGGACGCCACCGGACGCACGGTGCTGGCGGGCCCGATCGAAGCCACGGCCCTGGGCAACATCGCGATGCAGATGCTGGCCATCGGCGCGGTGGCGTCGCTGGCCGAGGCACGGGACATCATCGAACGATCGTTTC
Organism: Acidobacteriota bacterium; assembly: GCA_016210935.1. Taxonomy (GTDB): domain Bacteria; phylum Acidobacteriota; class Vicinamibacteria; order Vicinamibacterales; family JACQTH01; genus JACQTH01. Next base: position 362 of record JACQTH010000673.1, read on the forward strand.
CCGTCGAGCGATTCGAACCCGTCGGCGCCGACCGCTGGGAGCCACACTATCGCCGGTTCCAGGAGTACGTGGACCTCACCTGTGCCTGACGCGACGTACTCGAGACCTCGCTACCTTCAGATTCTTTGGGACGACACTCACGCGTCGGCGCTCGATCCGCTCGTGCAGTTGCGCTATCGATCGAACCTGCTGGGCGCCGACCTGCGGCTCACCAACTTCGGTGGAGGCAATACCAGCTCGAAGTTCGACCTGCCCGATCCCCTGACGGGCGCCCACACGCGCGCGATGGCCGTGAAGGGCAGCGGCGGGGACCTGCGATCCATCAGCGCGTCGGGATTCGCCATCCTGTATCTCGACAAGCTCGAGGCGCTCACGGCGCGGTACCGCGGCGAAGCCCACGAAGACGAGATGGTGGAGTATTACCCCCTATGCGCCTTTGGCGGCAATCGCGTGCCTGCCTCGATCGATACGCCGCTCCATGCGTTTCTCCCGTTCGATCACGTTGATCATCTACACCCCGACTGGGCGATCGCGCTGGCGGCGGCCGCCAATGGCGACCGGAAGCTCGCGGAATTCAACGAGCGGTTCGGCCGGCGGATCGTATGGGTGCCATGGCAGCGGCCGGGATTTGAGCTGGCCCTGATGTTGCGCCGCGTGGTCTTCGAGCATCCCCAGTGCGAGGGCATTCTCCTCGGCGGCCACGGCCTGTTTACCTGGGGTGTGACGCAGCGCGACTGCTACCTCAACAGCATCACGACCATCGACCAAATGGGCGAGTTCGTGGAGGACCACGCGCGGCGTGCGGGGCAGCCGCCCTTCGGCGGACCGGCAGTGGCGACGGTTGCCGATGGCGACGCGATGGCGGCAGGTCTGCTGCCGTACCTGCGCGGGCTCGTTTCATCGAAGCGGCGGGCCATTGCGCACTGGGACCATTCGGACGAGGCACTGACCTTCGTCAATTCGCGGTGGGCCGAGGCGTTGTCCCGTCTCGGCACGAGCTGCCCCGATCATTTCCTGCGCACCCGCATCTGCCCGATGTTCGTGGCGTGGGAACCCGGGATGAATGATCTCGACGATCTCAAAAGACGTGTGGCCGAGGCGGTCGCGCTTTATCGTGACGAGTACGTCGCGTATTACCAATCGTTCTCGACGGGCGATTCTCCGGCGCTTCGGGATTCCAATCCATCCGTCGTCGTGATTCCCGGTTTGGGGGTATTCGGGTTCGGGAAGGACGCCCGCGAAGCGCGCATCACCACCGAATTCTTTCTGAACGCGATTCGCGTGATGGCGGGGGCCACCGCGCTCGAGGATGCGGACAGCGCGGACCGCCTGCCGCCGCAGGCGCGGGTCGCCGAGCAGGCCGGCGAGTTCGAAACGTTTCACAACTACGTGGCGCTGCCGCGGCGCGAGGCGTTCCGCATCGAGTATTGGGCGCTCGAAGAGGCCAAGCTTCAGCGGATGCCGCCGGAACGCGAGTTCAGCCGCAAGATTGCGCTCGTGGTGGGCGGCGGCAGCGGCATCGGCCGTGAGGTCGTGCTCCAAATCGCCAGGCGCGGCGGCCATGTCATCGTCGCGGATGTGAATCTGGAGAGTGCGGAGGCCACCGCCCGGGAGGCGGCCGCTGTCGCTTCATCTGAAATGGTGATGGCCTGCGCGGTGAGCCTCACGTTGCGCGAGAGCCTGCAGGCGGCGCTGCGCGCGCTCGTGCTGCGCTTCGGCGGCCTCGACGTCGTGGTGAACACCGCTGGCATCTTCCCGATGCCGGGCGCTTCAACGCCGCGGGAATCGGTGTGGGATCAAGTACTGGCCGTCAATGTGACCAGTAATGACATTCTGGCCCGCGAATGCGCCGAGATTCTGCGCACGCAAGGCCTGCCGGCGAGCATCGTGCTCACGAGCTCCGCGAATGCGGTCGTGCCCAAGCACGGGAGCGAGCCGTACGACGTGAGCAAGGCGGCGATCAATCATCTGATTCGGGAGCTCGCCATCGGCCTGGGTCCCCAGGTGCGCGTCAACGGGATTGCGCCGGCGACCGTGATTGCGGGGTCGTCGATGTTTCCGCGCGACCGCGTGATCTTCGCGTTGAAGAAATATCAGATTCCGTTCGGGCAAGACGACTCCACGGAGATGCTGCGCGAGAAGCTGGCCGCCTTCTACGCGCAGCGCACCATCACCGGCCAGCCGATTCTTCCCGTCGACTGCGCGAATGCGATCTGCTGGCTCGCTGGTGACCAGAGCGCCAAGACGACCGGGCATGTCATCCCGGTCGACGGGGGGCTGCCGGAAGCGTTCTTAAGGTAGCCCTCCAGCCTTCCGCCTAAAGGCGGAAGCCACGAGTCAGGCGCGGCTTTATTCCGGCCCCCCGGCGGGAACGGGATTTAACGCGTCGTTGGGGTAGATGTGGTCGACGTTCTCCGGCGTCACGAGCTGATGTTTGACGAACACCGCCGGCGGTACGGCGCGCCGGTGCAGGATATCGAGGGCGACGGCGACCAGCTGCGGCCCGTACTTTTCCGGGAAGTACGCCACCGATCCGATGAGCCGCGTCTGCGGCTGCCGCAGCTCGGCCCTGCCTTCGGGTGAGGCGTTCTGCCCCATGATGGCGCAGCCTTCCGTTCGTCCCGCCTCCTGGAAGGCGCGCAGGGCGCCCAGTGCGCTCGGATCGTTGATGGCGCCGATGAGGAAGCGCCGGGATCTGGTCGCGCGCAGATGCCGCCGCATCGCCTCGAAGCTCTCGCCGAGCTTGCCGTCGCCATCGAGAAAGGTGACGGGACAGGATTCGAGGTGCGGAAAGACCTCCTTCATGCCGACCAGCATGCCGGTGAGTCGCATCTGCGGCAGGCTTCCTGCCCGCTGGAGTGCGAGGAGCACGATTTGATCGATGTCGGTGTGCCACTGCTGCCGGGCCCAGCGTCCGAGATAGCGCCCGCCAATCAGTCCCGCCTCGTAGTTGTTCGCGCCGAAATACGTGGCGCCCGGGTGCGGGATTTCGAGCGCGATCAAGGGAATGTTGGCCTCCCGATACTTGGCCGCCACAATGGGGGCGACCTGCTCGTCGGTCTGGAACTCGATCACGAGATCGACCTTCTCCCGGACGAGGATGTCTGCGTTGCGCAGCGCGATCTTGGGGTTGTAGCGGTTGTCGACGCAAATGACCTCGATCCCTTCCGCCGCGGCGGTGCGCTGCAACCCGGTCAGGATCTCCTTGGAGAACTGGTAGTCGACGCCCTGCGCCGCGTACCCGATCCGAAACGACTTCTGGCGGAAGGGCCGGACGTAGGAGCGGTAGAGGTTCTCTCCGATTTTTTCCACCATCCCGCAGCGCTCGAGCGTGTAGAGCAGCCGGAACGTCATGCTCTTGGGCAGCCCGCTGCGGCTGGCAA
>JACQTH010000672.1 GCA_016210935.1 Acidobacteriota bacterium
ACCTCGTTCTCAAGCAGAATTTTCAGGACGCGAAAGACGAGCTGCTGGGGCCCCTGCTCGCCATCCATCGCGCGCATCTGGTCATGCTCGCCGAACAGCAGATCGTCCCGCCGGACGCCGCGAGGACGCTCAGCCGGGCGCTGGACCGGATCGCCGCCGGATCGGGCGACGAGATCCGGTTGGACGGAGGCTGCGAGGATCTGTTTTTTGCCGTCGATCGCCTGTTGTCCGACGTCGCCGGCGCGGAGGTCGCCGGGCGGCTCCATACCGCCCGGAGCCGGAACGACATCGACATGACGATGTACCGCATGCGCCAGCGTGAGATGGTGCTGGAGCTGGTGGATGCCGCGATCGACTTGCGGCGCATCCTGTCCGATGTGGCCGGACAGCATCACGAGACGGTCTTTGCCGCCCACACGCACACACAGCCGGCCCAGCCGACGACGCTCGCGCACTATCTGCTGGCGGTCATCGAGCAGCTCGAGCGAGACACTGAGCGTCTTCGGGCCGCGTTCGTGACGACAAACCGCGGCCCGCTCGGATCGTGTGCCATCACCGGCAGTGGATTCTCGATTGATCGCGTGCGGACCAGCGAGCTGCTGGGGTTTGACGGTCCGACGGGGAACACGTACGGCAGCATCGCGACAGTCGACTACCTGCTTCAGAACATGACGGCCGCGCAGGTGATGCTCATCGGTCTGGGCCGCGTCATCCAGGATTTCCTGCTGTGGTGTACGGCTGAGGTGGGGTACGTGAGCCTCGCCGACGGCTTCGTCCAGTCGAGCAGCATCATGCCGCAGAAACGGAATCCGGTCGCGCTCGAGCATGCGCGATCGCTGGCGAGCCGGGCGGCCGCAGAAGCACAGGCGGTCATCGCCTCCGTTCACAACACGCCCTTCGGAGACATCGTCGACACCCAGGACGATCTGCAGCCGCTCGTGATGCTGGCGTTCCGCGATGCGCTTCGAGCCGTCCGTCTCGTGGGAGCGGCGATGAACGGCGCCACCTTCAATGTGGCCGGCATGTCGGCACGTGCAGGACACGGGTGGATCACGATGACGGAGCTGGCGGACACGATTGTGCGGGACCATCGCGTCTCGTTCCGCCAGGCGCACGCGATTGTCTCCAGGCTCGTGCGGTCACGCGCGCAGCAGCCGGATCTGCCGCTCGAGGTCGCGCTGGCGGACGCGGGACAGGAAATTCTCGGACGGCCGCTGCATTACACGGCCGGCGACATCGTGGAGGCGCTCGACCCCACGCACTTTATCGAGGTGAGACGGACGTGGGGCGGTCCGGCGCCTGACGTCACGCGCGAGGCGGTTGCGCGGTCGCGGCAACAGCTGAAGGCTGACGCCGACTGGTCGGCGCGCGTGCACGCGCAGCTCGACGCCGCCGCGACGCGGTTGCGCGACGCCTGCGCGGCGCTTTGATTGGAGTGCCTGGAGTGCCTGAAGTGCTTAGAGTGCCTGGGGTGCTTGAGGTGCAGGCACTCCACCCCTCGGCGCAAGGCGCCCTCGGCACTCTAGGCGCTCCAGGGCCCCCACGCACTCTAGGCACCCTACGCACTCTAGGCACCCTATAACGTATGACCCGAATCTACGCGGCGGTCGTCCTGATCGAGGCGGTGGTGCTTGCGGCTCTCTACATCATGGGACGACACTTCGCAGGTGTCTGAGATGCTTCTCCGTCCCCCCGCCTTCGCGCTCCGCGCTTCGGCGAGGCTCGCCGAAGTTCGCCGTTGCCGAAGGCTCAACGGCGAACGAAGGCGGCCGACCCCCGTCCCCTAATCCGCCTCGCATGCACCCGATCGACTGGCTGATCGTCTTCGGCTACCTCACGTGGATCGTCTACGACGGTCTGAAGCGGACGAGGAACAGCCGGGAGGTCGAAGGGTATTTCCTCGCGAACCGGTCGCTGCCCTGGTGGGCTGTCGGCCTGACCGTGATGGCCACGCAGCTGTCCGCCATCACCCTGGTCGGCGCGACGGGGCAGGGATATGCGGACGGGATGCGGTTCATCCAGTTCTACTTCGGGTTGCCACTCGCGATGATCATCCTTTCGCTGACGGTGGTCCCTTTTTTCTACCGCGCGCGCATCTACACCGCGTACGAGTACCTGGAGCGCCGCTTCGACCTGAAGACCCGAACGCTGGCCAGCTTTCTGTTTCTCGTCTCACGCGGTCTGCAATGCGGCACGATCATTTCCGCACCCGCCGTCATTCTGGCGATTGTGCTCGGCTGGAACATATCGGCGACCGTTCTGCTCCTGGCGCTGCCGACGGTGCTGTTCACGATGTTCGGCGGCGTGCAGGCCGTCACCTGGACCGACGTCAAGCAGATGGCGGTGATCGTCATCGGGGTGATGGCGGCGGTTATCTTTCTGATCATGGGACTGTCGCGCGAAGTGTCGCTCGGTAGCGCCTTGCACATCGCCGGATCGGTCGGGCGCATGCACGCCATCGATTTGCGGTTCGATCTGCGCGAGACGTACACGTTCTGGTCCGGACTGATCGGCGGGTTGTTCCTGATGTTGTCGTACTTCGGATGCGATCAGAGCCAGGTGCAGCGTTACCTGACGGCCCGCTCCGTCGACGAGGGGCGCCATTCGCTGTTGATGAGCGCCTTCGTGAAGATCCCGCTCCAGGCGCTGATCCTGCTGACGGGGGTGCTCGTCTTCGCGTTCTACCTGTTCACGCGGCCCCCCATGTTGTTCAACCAGGGGCACGAGGCGCGCATCCGCGCCAGCGATCGCGCGCAGGAGTACGCCGACCTGGAAGCGGAGTTCGGCCGGGCGTTCGACGCGCGGCGGGACGCGGCCCGGACGTACGCGGCTGCACGATCCGGCGGCGCGACGGAGCGCGCGGAGCGGGCGCGCGCGGCCTTCGTCGAACCC
>JACQTH010000674.1 GCA_016210935.1 Acidobacteriota bacterium
ACAAGCTGAATCACGTGTGACCGGCGGCATAGACCTGCTCACGCCAGCTTCTTGCCGGTTCGTCCGTCGAACAGGTGCCGCCGGTCGGGAGGGACCGTGACGAAGACCTCGGCCCCGACGGGCGGTGGTGTGAATCCGGCGACCACCGCGATCACCGGACCTGCGCCGGGGGAATCAAGGCGCAAATGGAGCAGGTGATCGTGGCCACGCGGCTCGACCAGGTCGACGATCGCGTGGAGCTGGCCGCTGGTGCCCAGCGCGACATCCTGCGGGCGGATCCCGGCCACGGCCCCGGCGGGCGCCTCGATCCCGGCCAGCGCCGCGGGAATCAGGTTCATCGCGGGAGCGCCGATAAACCGCGCCACGAACGTGTTGACGGGGCTCCCGTACACTTCGAGCGGCGGCCCCACCTGCTCGATGACCCCACCCCGCATGACGGCGACGCGTCCGCCGAGCGTCATCGCCTCTTCCTGATCGTGGGTCACGTACACGATCGTGACGCCCAGCCTGCGGTGCAGGCGCCGCAGCTCCGCGCGCGCCTGGGCGCGCAGGGCCGGATCAAGGTTCGACAACGGCTCGTCCAGCAGGAACGCCTTGGGCTGGCGCACCATCGCCCGGCCGAGCGCGACCCTCTGGCGCTGGCCGCCCGACAATTGCGCCGGGCGCCGATCGAGCAGCTCTGCGATGTCGAGCGCCGCAGCCACGCCGGCGACTCGTTGGGCTGCGACCGCGCGATCCGTTCGGCGCACCTTCAAGCCATACGCGAGGTTGTCGCGCACGCTCATGTGTGGATAGAGCGCGTAGCTTTGAAAGACCATCGCCAGATCGCGCGCCTGCGGAGGCAATCCGGTGACGTCAGCGCCTCCGATCAGAATGCGCCCGGATGACGGCGTCTCGAGGCCGGCAATCAATCGCAGCAGCGTGCTCTTGCCACACCCGGACGGTCCCACCAGGACGAGGAACTCGCCCTCGTCGATGTCGAGGTCGACCTGGCGGATCGCCGTCTGCCCGTTGGGGTACGTCTTGGTGACCGTCTCGAAGCGAATGGCGGCCATGCCCCTTCAGCCCTTGGTCGCGCCCGCCGTCAGGCCGGCGACAATTCGTCGCTGACAGAACAGCACGACCAGCGCGACCGGAATGGTGGCCACCACCGTGGCCGCCAGCACCTGGCCCCAGGGCACTTGATAGCGACCGCGGAAGAGCGTCACCGCGACGGGCACGGTGTAGCGATCCGGGCCCAGGGTGAACGAGAGCGCGAAGAGGAACTCGTTCCAGCAATAAAGGAACGTCAGGATCGCCGCCGTGGCGACGCCGGGCGCCGCGAGGGGCGCCACCACGTCCCAGAGCACCCGCACGCGCGACGCGCCGTCGAGCATCGCGGCCTCCTCCAACTCCGGCGACAGTTGCCGGAAGAACGCCGTCAGCAGCCACACGGCCAGCGGCGCAGAGAACGTGACATAGGGAAGGACAAGGCCCGGATAGGTGTCGAGGAGCCGCAGCTCGCGAAGAATCAGGTAAAGCGGCGGCACGATCGAAATCTGGGGGAACATCGACACGGCGAGAATGAGAGCGAGAAGCACCCCTCTGCCGCGGAACCGCAGGCGTGCCAGGGCGTACGCGCACAGTGCCGACACGGGCAGCACCACCATCGTCGTCGCCGCCGCAACGATGAGGGAATTGCGGATCGGGATCAGGAAGTCGCGCTCGTCGAAGAGCGCGCGGTAGTGCTCGAGGGACAGCGTGGCCGGCAGCAGCGGCGGCGATTGGAACAATCGCGATTCCGGCGTCACCGACGAGGTGATCATCCAGTAGATCGGAAACAGGAGGAGCGCCAGGAGCGCACCGGCCGCGACAGCGACGGCACCGGGCCCGAAGAATTTCACATTCGATCTCCAACGGCCGGGCGGCCCAGCGCCCGTACCCAGATCAGCGCGAATCCGAACGTCAGGAGGAAGACCGTGACCGACAGGGCGGATCCGTAGCCGAACCGGAGGTGCTGCATCAACGCGATGAACGCATACAACGAGAGGGGTTCGGTGGCCGTCCCGGGCCCGCCGCCGGTCAGCACGTACGCCACGTCGAACAGGCGCAGCGCGTCGAGCATGCGGAAGGCGGCCGCCACGATGAGCGCCGGCCTGAGCAGCGGCAGCGTAATGGTCGCGAACCGCCGCACAGCCCGGGCACCGTCCATCCGCGCCGCCTCGTGAAGGGCCGGGTCGATGGTCTGAAGACCCGCGAGGAGAAGGATCGCGACAAACGGCGTCGTCTTCCAGATATCCGCAGCGCCGATGGGCACCCACGCGGCAAGCGGGTGCACGAACCAGTCGAACGACTCCCCAACTGCGCCGAACGTCAGGAGCGGCGCCGAGATGATGCCCGCCTGAGCGTCGAACATGAAACGCCAGACCAGCGCCGCGACGACGGTGGGAACGGCCCACGGAAGGAGGGCGGCCAGACGGATCAGCGCCCGGCCGTGAACGGCGGTATGCATGATCAGCGCGAGGGCGAGCCCGAGGGCGAGCTCCAACGGAACGGTGATGACGGCAAAGGTGACCGTGTGGAGCAGCGCGGACCGGAACCGGAGATCGCCGGTCGCCTCGACGAAATTGGCCAGGCCGACAAAAGGCCGCCCCAGCCACGGCAGACGCAGGTCGTGTCCATGGAGCGCTTCCCAGCCGGTCGCGGCGATCGGCACGAACGAGCCGAGCAGGATGAACACCAGCGCCGGCGCCACGAGCCACCGCGCGAGGCGTCTCTCCTCGCGCTCGATCGCTCTCGCCTGCCGGATCATGGCGTTTGATCCTCGGCGGCGAGGCCTGAGCGTGCGAGCAGCGCACGGATCTCGCGCGCGGCCTCGCGAAGGGCGGCGGCCGGCGTCTGCTGCCCGCTGAGCGCACGATGGAGGCGGACCTGCAGCATCTCGGAGAGCTCGCTGTAAACGGGCGTGACGGGGCGCGCAACGGCGGCGTCGATCATCTGGCGCACCTGCGCGACGGGAATCGGCAGCGCCTCGGCCAGCGCGTCTGTGGCGTACAACGAGCGGCGCGAGGGAAGCTGAGCGGCGAGTCGCGCGCGCTCGAGCATCTGCTCCGGCGCCGTGAGGAACCTCACCAGCTCCCAGGCCAGCGTCGGGTTCGCGCTCCAGGCGTTGACAGCCAGCTGCGCGCCGCCGAGCGCCGCCGCAGGCCGGCCTCCCTCCCCCGCTGGAAAAGGCGCGACGGCAAACCGGTTGGCCACCCGTGATCGCGAGCGGTCTTGCAGGAGCGCCCACGCGTACGGCCAGTTGCGCATGAAGGCGGCGTCGCCATTCTGGAACACGAAGCGGGCCTGCTCCTCCCGCCAGGTCAGCACGGACGAGGGTACGAAGCCGTCGCGCCCGATCGCGTCACGCATGAACGTCAGCGCGCGTACCGCGGGCGGTTCATCGACAATCACGCGGCCGGCAGCGTCGAGGATGCCGCCGCCGAATGCGCTGAGATGCTCGACGAACACCGTGACCAGGCCTTCGTAGCGCGCGCCCTGCCAGACCAATCCGAATCGCGTTCTGCCGGCGCTCTGCACGCGGCGCGCGGCGTCGCCCAGATCCGAAAGCGATCGCGGCGGGGCGTCGAGCAGGTCCGTGCGCCAATAGAGCAGGCCGAGGTCGACGAACCAGGGCACCGCGTACAGCGTGCCGCGCCACCGCGAGGCCGCCAGCGCCGCCGGAATGAAATCGTCGGCGTCGAGCCCGAAGGGCTCGAGCGGGAGAATCCATCCGGCTCCGGCGAACTCCGCCGTCCAGATGACGTCGAGCTGCAGCACGTCGGGCTCGGGCGCCCGGGCGTTGAGCCACTGCACATACAACTGATGGCGCTGGTCGGCGGCATCGGGCGTGACACGCAGTTCGACATCGACGCCGGGATATCGCTCGGCAAATCGCGCGAGCTGCCGCCGCACCACCGTCGCTTCCGGGCCGAGCGCGCTCCCGGAAAATGTCAGACGCGTGGCCCCGCCCCGTTCTCCACAGGCGGCCGACCACCACGCCAGCGCGACGACCGCGAAGAGTCGAAGCACAGATCTCATCGCGTGCCTACTGAGTCGAAGGGCTCGGCACGAGCGGACATATTTCGCGAACCACTTTAATAGGACATTGGCGACCAGCAGCAGTTATGACTCGGAAGCCGATGGAGCCGGCGCTGCCGCTTCCCGTTGCGCGATCGTGCGAATCGGGAACGGAATCACGATGCCTTCCTGATCGAACCGGGCGTGCAGCCGCTTGATGAACTCATGCTTGATCAGGTACTGGTCAACGAACTCCCGCGCCCGCAGGATGACGGTGAAATTGATGCTCGAGTCCCCGAACGTGTGGTAGCGGACAAACGGCTCGAATTCGGGCACCCCGCCAGGCACCTCTGCCATCACGTCGCGGCCGACTTCGGTGACGACCCGCTCGACGTGCCGCAGATCGCTCGAGTAATCGACGCCCACCTCGACGAGCACCGCCAGATCGTGCGACGGCAAATGATGGTTGACGAGAATGGCCTGCGCGAGCTTCGCGTTCGGCACCAGCACGAGATTGTTGGCGAGCATCCGCAGGCGCGTGGATCTCCAGCTGAAATCCACCACATACCCCTCCTGGCCCGAATCCAACCTGACATAGTCGCCGACGCGTATCTGTCCGGCCAGCGTGATGAACAAACCCGCAAAGAAGTTCGCGAGCGGTTCCTGGAGGGCCAGGGCCACGGCCAGGCCACCGACCCCAAGGGCGGTGAGCATGGGCGTGATCGAAAGGCCCAGACCATTGAGGATCACGAGCAGGCCCAGCACCGCAATCAGCCCCCAGGCGATATTGCGCGTCAGACTGCTGACGGGCAGCGCCGGCGCGATCATGGCTCCGTACGCGTCGACCGATTGACTGGCGATCGCCGCCACGGCCAAGGTCACGGATGCCGCTCCGAGCACAAACACGGCGCGTCCAACGAGGAGATGGCCTTCGGCCGTCAGGGGCCAGTATCCCGCAGCCAGCCAGACGCCAATGAGCAGAGACCACCACGGCAGACGTTTTCGGAGGACGTGCACAACGGACTGCACCAACAGGTGCTCGCGACCCGAGAGCCACCGCGGGACTCGTGCCATCACGACCGCCGCCAGGACACGACCGATCGCCCAGCTCGCGCCGAGGGTCACGATCGTCCAGACAAGCCGTGGTCCCCACGCGGGCCAGCTGCCAAGGTCAGGCATGTGATCAGCCTCCTTTCCGGCGATCGGCGCGGCGGGATTTCCGAGCCGACGCAGGCCCGCGCGCGCCCGGGGCTGGCGACTCCAACTGGCGCGCGAGCCGTTCGAGCACCCGCCTCGTCGCCGTCCGATCGCGCGCACTCACGCTCTCGAGCGCCTCGGCGACCGCCAATTCCACCGTGCCGCGTCTGGCCGCATTGACCTGCGCGCCACGTGCCGTGAGTCGAAGGACCGATCGCCGGCGATCGCCGGGATCGTCGACGCGGCCCAGCAGTCGCTGCGCGGCGAGCCGCTGCAACACGCCGGTCAGCGTACTGGGGTGCAGGTGCAGGACCGCCGCGAGGTCTCCGGCCGAGACGCCGGGGAAGAGCCCGACGACGCGCAGCGCCAGCCTCTGCGGACCGGTGACGCCGATGTCACCGGCCATGCGCTTCGAGGCCTTTTCGAGGCCGTGCACGACAGCCCAGAGCAGTTGCATGAACCGCAGAACGTCCGGCAGGGCGGTGCCGGCACTTTGGCGATCTGTTCTCGTCGAGGCGGCCATATATTTTGAGCTCAAAATAATATCATGATAGCCTGGAGTCATGACTTCAGCGCGCTTGTTGATCGTGTCGAACCGGCTGCCGGCGACGGCACGCGTCGCGGACACAGGGGCCTCACACCGGCGCGCGGGGGGTCGATTCACCCAGGGCCGGCTCGGGTGCCGGCCTGGCTTCGCGTGGCAGGCCGTCTGGCCCTGACCGTTTGCTCGATGACCCCGTTCAGTTCGGCCCCGACGAGGATCGCGAGGCCCGACACGTAGAACCAGAGGAGCAGCACCGCCACGCCGCCAATGGCGCCGTACGTGGCGTTGAAGTTGCCCAGGTTCGCGACGTAGAACTTGAAGGCGAACGAGCCGGCCATCCAGAGACTCGTGGCCAGCAGCGAGCCCGGGGTGATCCAGACCCAGCCGCCGCGCCTGTTTGGCGCGAAGTGGTACACGAGATCGACCCCGAGCACCACCAGGAAGATCATCAACGGCCACCGCACCACCGCCCAGAAAAGGCTGAAGGCTGGACCGAGCCCGACCCAGCCGGCCATCAGGAAAGCCATGTCGGGGCCAACAAGGACCAGGACGAGTGACGTGACGATGAACAGCGCCAGCGCCACGGTAAGGGCGATGGCCACGATGCGCCGCTTCCACCAGGGCCGCCGTTCCTCGATGTCGTAGGCGTGGTTCAGCGCGTCGATGATCGCCACCATCGCGGCGGAACTGCTCCAGATGGCCCCGACGATGCCGAGCGTGAGGAGGCCGCCGTAGCTCCCTCGCGCGACTTCGTCGAGCTGCGTGCGGAGGAGCGCCAGCACCTCCACGGGGGCAATGGCGCCAAGTGTCTGAAGCAACTGGGCCAGCACGTTCTCGACCGGGAGGTACCCGACCAGAGCCACCAGGAAGAGGAGCGCGGGAAACAGCGAGAGAAAGAAATAAAAGGCCAGCTGGGCCGCCAGCCCCAGACAGTTGTCCTCCTGGATCTCGCGGATGGTCCGCGTGACGATCTCGGCCGGGCGTAGCGGTACGCGAAACAAGACGATCATGTCGTTCATTGTGTCAGATATTAGTTTGGGCTCAAACTATATGGGCGACCCAACGAGTCCTTCAGGTAGTGAAGTGGGGACCCCGCGGGTCGCGGTAATCTGATCTGATGGAGGCGCGGCTGGTGAACGAGGCGACTCGCTGTTCGGTCTGCGGCCGCATGTTGATTGCCGGCCGCTGCATCTCGTGCGACACTCTGCGATGGTCCCGCTTCGTCCATCGGGAACTCGTCCTGCTGACGGCCCTCATCGGGGTGACGGCGGTCGCCTTCGTCGGGACGCGGACGCTCGCGCGTACTGCTCAGGAAACGCCGGCGGCATCTTCGCGCCGAGCCTGTTCATCGGCGCCATGACTGGCCGGGCTG
>JACQTH010000668.1 GCA_016210935.1 Acidobacteriota bacterium
GGCAGAAGTTGTTCGTCTAACTGACTGTGATCACGCGAGATGTTGATCGCAGTGCAGAATCGACGCTAAAGCGGTGCCTTGTCGCGCCTGAAGAATGACAACTGTAGTTGCTGTTTTGCTGGGATCTGGACCTGGCGCGATGGCAACGGCGGTTGCGTCGACGCGCGCTCACGCCGGTCCATAAGAGTGGGAACTACCGTACGCGAGCGCGGACAACGAGGGACATTTCCAGTACATTAGGAACCGAGGGGGGTGCTGTCGGTTTGATTGTCGCGCGTTGACCACCCGTATGGGGATCGCTCGAAACCTGCACAGGGCCGCCCGGCGTGAACGGCGGCAGCACGATTCTGATCGCTTCGTCGGGTTGGACGGTGAAAAACTTCTGACCAGATCCCACTCGATGATCTTGTTCGCGAGGGATCGATCCTCCACGATGGTGGCGGTGACTTCGACGAGCGCGCTCGCGCAGTTGCTGTCAGATCGGCCCTGCAGCAGATTGAGCGGCACGGTCGCGAGTCTTCACGCTTGAGCAGAAGGTCACGGCCCTGGAAATAGACCGTCGAGGGTTTCGAACTGCTTAAAGCGCCTCAGCGGCCCGGCGCGCGTCCTCAGCCCCGATCACCATTCGTGTTCGCGTAGCCATGTAGGCGAAGCTCACGTTGATGCCGGCACTGGCAATGCGCCGGCAGATGCCCGCCGCGACACCCGGTTTGTCCTCGGTCTCGACCACGAGCACGGGCTGCGTCGACGTGACCGCCAGCCCCGCGGCCTCGAGCGCGTGGCGCGTCACGGCGCCGTCGGCCGTCAAGAGATGCAGAATTCCCTCGATCTCGGCGAAGCCATCGAGGTTGATTTTGGCCTTTGCGACTGCCTCGAGCGCCTCGGCGAGAACGCCAGGCCGATCTTCACCCAACCGAACAGTCACGTCGTCAGCGATGATGGCCATGACCTATCGTACACCGGACGATCTTCCGCCTGAAGGCGGAAGCCACGAAGAGAAGAGCTGACAACCGGAGGATCTTCGAGGCGGAAGGCGGAAGCACTGGTTCGCGAGAAAGCCCGGACCACTTAGGCGACACCGGTCCGGTACCAGTCCAGCGTTCGGTGCAGGCCTTCCTCGAACGAGATCAGCGGCTCGTATCCGAGAAGACGCCGAGCCTTGCCGATGTCCGCCTGCGAATCCCGCACGTCACCGGCGCGCGGGTCGCTGTAGATCGGCTCGATATCGGAACCGACCAGGTCGCGCAATGAACGGAACAGCTGATTGAGCGAGATTCGTACGCCCGTGGCGACGTTGATCACTTCGCCGCTGACGCCGGGCGCGCGGCTCGCCCGTAGTACGCCGTCCACCACGTTGGCAACGTAGGTGAAGTCGCGCGTCTGTTCTCCGTCGCCGAAGATGATGGGCCGGCGGCCCTGCAGGAGCGCGCTGATGAAGAGCGAGATGACGCCGGAATAAGGAGACGAAGGGTCCTGCCGCGGCCCGAACACGTTGAAATACCGAATCGAGACGGTTTCGAGTCCGTACAGGTCCCAGAAGAGCGCGCAGTACTGCTCCCCTACCAGTTTCTGCAGCGCGTACGGCGAAAGCGGCTTCGGCGTCATGTCTTCACGCTTGGGAAGCGTCGGCGTGTTGCCGTACGCCGAAGACGAACCGGCGAAGACCACCCGCCGCACACGCGCATCGCGCGCGGCCACGAGCAGATTCAACGTGGCGTCGATGTTCGCCCGATGAGAGGTGAGGGGATCCGCAACCGATCGCGGCACGGACGGAATGGCGGCCTGATGAAGCACGAACTCGATGCCATCGACCGCGCGCCGCGCCACGTCGAGATCCGCGAGACTGCCTTCGAGGAAGTCCACGCCGCTGACATGATCGAGATTGCGGCGGAACCCGGTGCTGAGATCGTCGACGACGCGAACGGGTTCGCCTCGCGTGATGAGCTCGGTCACGAGGTGCGAGCCGATGAAGCCCGCACCGCCGGTCACGAGGTATGAAGACATAAAAAGCCGCCGCGCGCTCGGTAAGCCGAATTCTGTCCGCCTCCGCACGTGGAGACCCACGTGCTTCGGCGCGACGACCATTCCTCTAGTCCTGTCATCGCTGACAGGATCCAGCGACCTACCCGGAGGCTTCGGGCGGGCCACCCTCTCGGTGCCGGACAGCCGAGGCTGTCCGGCCCATCGCCTCCCTATTTGGTCTTGCTCCGTGCGGGGTTTTGCCTGCCACCTGCCTTACGGCCGGCGCGGTGCGCTCTTACCGCACCTTTTCACCCTTACCTGTAACGTGCCGACCCAACCGTCACGGCACGTTACAGGCGGTATGTTTTCTGTGCCACTTTCCTTCAGGTCACCCTGACCGGGCGTTACC
>JACQTH010000066.1 GCA_016210935.1 Acidobacteriota bacterium
AGCGGTAGCGGGGCAGAGCTTCATTTGAAAATTTGGTGAGTTGAGATTTGGTGACTGATTGAGAGATTGCCGTATTGGGTGATTGATGATTTATTGAAGATTGAAATCGACAATAAATCTTCAATCCGTCGATCTCTCAATCACCCAATCAATCACCAAGTTCCCAATCACCAGATTTTCAAATGGACTCCATGGTCGCTATCGAGATTACCCACGCCGGCCCTCCAGACGTTCTGGTCCCGACGGAACGCCCGAAGCCGGAACCTGGTCCTGATGAAGTCCTGATCGAGGTCGCGGCGGCCGGCGTCAATCGCCCCGACCTGATGCAGCGGCAGGGGAAATACCCGCCGCCGCCGGGCGTCTCCGACATCCCCGGCCTTGAGGTTTCCGGTATCGTCGTCGCGGTTGGCCCCTGGAACACACCCACGAACTCACCCGATGCGCGGGCGTCGGCCTGCAGCTGGCGCGCCGGGGATCGTGTCTGCGCGCTGGTGTCAGGCGGCGGGTACGCCGAATATTGCGCGGTCCCCGCCGCGCAGTGTCTCCCAATTCCGGCCGGCGTCGATCTGATTGCGGCGGCTGGCATTCCGGAAACGTTCTTCACCGTCTGGACGAACGTCTTCGAGCGCGGCCGGCTCACGAGAGGCGAAACGCTGCTCGTGCACGGCGGCGCGAGCGGCATCGGGACGACGGCGATTCAGCTGGGGAAGGCGTTGGGGGGGCGCGTCTTCGCCACCGCGGGCACACCGGAAAAATGCGCCGCGTGCGAGCGGCTGGGCGCCGAGCGAGGCATCAATTATCGCTCCGAAGATTTCGTCGCGGTCGTGCGCGACCTCACCGGCGGCCGGGGTGTGGATGTCATCCTCGACATGGTCGGCGGGGATTACACGCCCCGCAACCTCGATCTCCTCGCCGTCGAGGGGCGTCTCGTGCAGATTGCCCATCTGCAGAGCCCGAAGGTCACGCTGAACCTCATTCCGCTGCTCCAGCGGCGGCTCACCATGACGGGTTCAACGCTCCGCCCGCGAACGGTCGCGCAGAAAGCCGCGATCGCCCGTGCGCTCCACCAGCACGTCTGGCCGCTGCTCGAATCAGGCGCGGTCCGCCCGATCGTGCACCGGACGTTCCCGCTCGAGCGCGCCGCCGATGCGCACCGGATGCTGGAGGCGGGAGAGCATATCGGGAAGATAATCCTGGTCGTCGGTCGATGACCGTCAGACGACCCGATTCTGCAGACCTGGGATTCGGGATTTGGGATTCGGGATTCGAAAGACGAGCTCCGCCGACGCCGAATCCCGAACCCCGAATCCCGAACCCCGAGAGCGTTTGTATGCGTGCGCTGTGTGGTGAATCGTCGCCTCACTCGGCAACGCAGGTGAACCCGTTCGCCGTGAGCTCGCGCGCGGCCGGCACGCTGGCGCGATGCTTGATCAGCTCGAGGAACTCCATGCGCGTGGTGGGATTGTTCCGGAAAGCGCCCAGCATCGCGCTGGTCAGCGCGAATGCGTTCTGCTTTTCCACGCCCCGCATCGCCATGCACAGATGCGTGGCTTCGACGACGACCGCGACGCCCAGCGGGTTGATCCGCTGCTCGATCGTCTCGGCGATCTGATTCGTCATCCGCTCCTGAAGCTGAAGCCGCCGGCTGAAAATCTCCACCAGGCGCGGAAGCTTGCTCAGGCCGATGACTTTCTTGCGCGGAATATAGGCGACGTGGCAGCGCCCGAAGAACGGCAGCAGATGGTGCTCGCACAGGCTGTAGAAATCGATGTCCTTCACCATCACCATCTCGCTGTAGTCGACGGTGAAGAGCGCGCCGTTCAGGACGCGATCGACATCCGCCTGGTACCCGCTCGTGAGGAATCTCAAGGCCGCCTGGACGCGGGCGGGCGTTCTGAGCAGCCCCTCGCGGTCGGGGTTTTCGCCGATTTCGATGAGCAGTTGTCTAATCAGATCCTTCATTAGGTATCCGCAGTGAAGCTGCGCCTCAAACCGCCGAGATTTCGCCAGCCCGGCGCAGCTTCCCTGCTAGGCGGGCCGCAAGCGGCCCGCGAATGCGGGCCCTAAGAC
>JACQTH010000080.1 GCA_016210935.1 Acidobacteriota bacterium
CCCCCGTAAAGTGCGGCACCATACGGAAGAGCTCGAGGACGTCACCGGTCTGCGGGTCGGTCAGCAGGAACCGCTCCCCGAGGCCGTCCTGGAAACTCCGAATGACGCCAGACAGGGAACTCATATTTGAATGGCGGGGACCCCGAGCATCCGCGCGATCACAGCGAATTCGAGCCGGGCTCTCCCGCACGGCCGCACCCCGCCAAGCTCCTCACTCGCGGGGACCCCTACGCCCCGCTCCGTTCGTCGCCTTAGCTCATCGCGTGGCCGCGCTAAGCCCAGGCCCTTCGATGCCTGTCTATCGGCACCGGGAAAGTGTCCGTACAGGCCTGTCCGGGCATCTCTCAGTAGTGGAGTGCAGTTCTGTAGCGATCTGTTAAACCAGGCTGAAGCGTGGTCCCATGACTCCACGCTTGACCACGGCCGGGCTTTGGTTTCTGCTTAGAGCGACCGAGCCGGGGTCCGGGGCAGAGCCCCGATCAAGGAGGATGAGATGCTGCGCTTGTTGTTCACTGATCGCGTGGTTGCTCTGCCGGGGCGTGCCATTTTCATCGGGCTGGCGATCGTCGTCGCGCTCGTCCTGCCCGCCACGGCCCAAAGAGGCACGCCGCCCGAGCCGCTCGACTATGACGCCGTCTATCGCATCAAGGACGAAGGACTGCGGAACTCGCAGGTGATGAAGATCACGAGCATGCTGACCGATGTGCACGGGCCTCGGTTGACGGGCTCGCCCAATATCCGGGCCGCCGGCGAGTGGGCGCAGAAGGCACTGACCAGCTATGGCCTTCAGGGCGCGCGGCTCGAACCGTGGGGCCCGTTCGGCCGCGGCTGGGTGAACGAGCGGTTCTATGCCCACGCGCTGACGCCGCAGGCGTTTCCGATTTTCGCGGCCCCGAAGGCGTGGACGCCCGGCACGAACGGGTTGGTGACCGGCGAGGCCGTCCTGGCCGTGATCGATCAAGAACAGAAGTTCGCGGAGTTCAAAGGGAAACTCCAAGGGAAGTTCGTGCTCGTGGCGCCGATGCCCGAGGTCGCCGCGATC
This sequence comes from Acidobacteriota bacterium, assembly GCA_016210935.1. Classification (GTDB taxonomy): domain Bacteria; phylum Acidobacteriota; class Vicinamibacteria; order Vicinamibacterales; family JACQTH01; genus JACQTH01. Next base: position 1,043 of record JACQTH010000080.1, read on the forward strand.
TTCGACGCGCCGGGCCGGCGGTTGAGCGACGACGATCTCTCGCGGATGGCGTCCGCGCCCATCGCGGCGGGGCCGCAACGAGGCGGCGGTCCCGGCGGGGGGCGTGGCGGCGGCCAGGAGTTCGCCCGCCGGCGGAATCAGTTCTTCATCGATGAAGGGGTCCTGGCGACGATCGAGCCCGGCCGGGGCACCGGCGGCACGATTTTCGTCGGCAGCGGTGGATCCCGAAACCCGAAAGATCCATTGGTGCCGCCGCAGGTCGTGGTGGCGGTCGAGCATTATGGGCGGCTCGCTCGGATTCTCGAGGCGAAGCTTCCGGTCACGCTCGAAATGAACATCCAGAATCGATTCGTCGACGGCGACCCGCAGTCGTTCAACGTCGTCGCGGAGATGCCCGGCACGGACAAGGCCGACGAGCTCGTGATGCTCGGCGCACATTTTGATTCGTGGCATTCGGGGACCGGCGCCACCGACAACGCCGCGGGTTCCGCCGTGATGATGGAGGCGGTCAGAATCCTCAAAGCGTCAGGACTGAAGATGCGGCGGACGGTCCGGATCGCGCTCTGGACGGGCGAAGAGCAGGGGCTTCTCGGCTCGCGCGCGTACGTGCGGGAACACTTTGGCGACCCGGCAACGATGCAGTTGAAGCCGGACCATGCGAAGGTCTCGGCGTACTACAACGTCGATAACGGCACCGGCGCGATCCGCGGAGTCTACCTGCAGGGGAACGAAGCCGTCGCGCCGATCTTCGAACGATGGATGGAACCGTTCCACAGCCTCGGCATGAACACGCTGTCGATTCGGAACACCGGTGGAACCGATCACCTGGCGTACGACGCCGTCGGTCTGCCCGGCTTCCAGTTCATCCAGGATCCGGTCGAATACAACACGCGCACGCACCACTCGAACATGGACGTCTACGAGCGGATTCAGGCGCCCGACATGATGAAGAACGCGGTCATCGTCGCGGCGTTCGTGTACCACACGGCGAATCGGGAGGAGAGGCTGCCGCGCAAGCCGCTGCCGAAGCCGCAGCGGCCGGCGACAACGTCGCAATAGAGTGCACAGTGGAGTGCCTTGAGTGCCTGGAGTGCCCAAGGGTGCCTGGAGTGCTGAGGAGTACGCGCCGCTCACTTCAGGCACCCAGGCACTTTAGGCACCGTAGGCACTTTAGGCACCTTGGGCACCTCAGTTCGTTTTTGCTCTGATCTCTTCGACGACTTTCTTCGCCTTGGGCAGGCTGATGTCGCACGCCGCGTCGTTGATGCGGCACTCGGCGAGCGTGTAGTCGCAGCCGCAGGTGCACTTGTCGCTGTTCAACCGTTGCAGCGCTTCGCGCTTCTGTTCGGGTGACAGCACCGACAGGTCGAGGCCGGGGATCTCGGTCGCCTGCGCGGCGTTCTTGAGGGAGACCTGGCCGGTGTCGGGTATCCGCTCGATCCGGACGTTCACCGGCATTCCCGCGACCGCTCGGATCTCCTGCTCGTAGACGGCCGGATCCAACAACCCGACGTGTTTCTGAACCACCATTCCTTCCGGATCGACCACGAACGAGGTCGGGAGCGCGTACACCCGGCCGAAGGCCTGGCGTAGCGCCGGCGTGACCATCGCCACCGGGTAGTTGATCGCGTACTTCGCCGCGAAGTCCCGGACCGTCTGCTCACCAGTCTCGTCGACCGAGAACCCGATGATGAC
>JACQTH010000081.1 GCA_016210935.1 Acidobacteriota bacterium
CTCTATCGGTATCCGAAGCTGTCGACGGCAGACCTCGACAAGCCCCTGCTCGCCAACTGCCTGTGGACGGTGCTCAACTTCTTTCGGATGGAGCCCGACGAGCGGTTTCTCGACGTGAAGCACTCCCTCGATGCCCTGCGGCACGAGTACTTCATCGTGGAGGGGGGTTTCCAGCTTGGTGACATCGTGGCGTTTCTCGACGACGAGGGCGACCTGTTTCACGCGGCGGTGTTCCTCGCGGACGATCTCGTGTTCACGAAGAACGGCACGTCCCCGATGGCGCCCTGGATCATCACGACGATTGATCGGCTCAAGGGGTTCTACCGCTCCCGCGCGAGCAACCCCCGCCTTATCTATCATCGCCGGAGCGACCTGTAGCCACGTGGCCGGCCCGCGGGCGCAGCGCTCCGCCCTTACTGCTCGACGCTCACGGCGATGGTCTGACTACTCGGTCACGTTGACGGTAATGGTCTGACACAAGCCTTCGATGGTCTTGTGCAGATCGTCGCCGAGCTGCAGCGTCAGCTTGTGCTGGCCGGGCGGAAGCTGCATGTCCATCTCGGTCTTGGCATCGCCGAAATGGATCCACGACGGCGTCCCCTTGACGATCTCCGTGCCCGGCGGCAGGCAGTCCTGATTGACGCCCACGTGATGGTGGCCGAGGCTCGGCCGCGAGGTTTCGACGGTGCCCTGCGGCACGGCCGCCAGCTCATAGTTGTCGAGACCGAACCTGAGTTTCACCGGGCTCTTCACCGTCGCGCCATCCTGAGGCTCGACGAAGTAGACGCGCGGTCTGCTGGTCTCCTGTGGGGTGGATCCGCCGCAGGCGCTGGCGGCCGCCATGGCGCCGACAAGCGCAACGCTCCTGAACTTCATGTCGTCTCTCCTTGATCGAAGTCCGAAGTTCCTGGGGTTCCTGGTTCCCGGGTTCTCGGTGCGAACCAGAACCTCGGACCTTGGGAACCCAGGAACCCTGTTGTTATCGGCGCGTGGCGGTAAACGCCCCGCCGCTCCCGCCAGTGATGGTTCCCTGAATCGAATTCCCGTTGACGCGCCCGGTGTATTTCGCGGTGCCCACCGTGAACGAGATCTGGTCGCCACGCAGCCGGCCGCCGGAAATCGTCGACGACCCGAGCGTCCCCGACAGCATCTGAAAATCCTGCTTCAGCGTCAGGTCGGACTGACCCAGGCGCCAGGCGCCTTCAACCTTTGCAGGCACGATCCACAGCAGCGCGGTGCACCAGCTCGAACATTCCCCTTCGATCGTCTCCGTCGCGTCCGGCTCCCAATCCTCCATCGTGAAGGTGTTCGACACCACGCGCGTGCCCGGCTTCATGTCGAGGAGCTTCGGGCGCAGCTTCACGTTGATCGACGGCAGCAGGAACATCGTGATGACGGTCGCCTGGGAGAAGTCGCTTTCGAACAGGTCGGCCTTCGTGAAGGTCGCCCTCGCCGAGATGCCCTCCTTCTGGGCGTTCTGTCTCGACAGTTCAACCATATCGGGGTTGTATTCGATGCCGGCGGCGCGCGCGCCGCGCTTGGCGGCGGTGATGACCGTGCGGCCATCACCCGACCCGAGATCGATCACGTAGTCCTGCGGCGTCACCTTCGCCATATCGAGCATCTTGTCGACGAGCGCCTGCGACGTCGGGACCCAGACGACGTCCTTGCCTTCCTGACCGACCTGGGGCTCGTACGGCTTCGGCTTCGGCGGAGTTTGTGTTTGCGTCTGGCCTGCCCCGAGCGCAGTCGAGGGGCCGTTCAGGCTGACGGCCAGCAGTAGAACCATGATGGCGAGGATGGCGCGACGGTATTGGTCCTTTACACGCATGAGTGCCTCCCTTGGGTGCTGACGGAAGGCGTATTCTGTCACCCGCGCCACCCCTCAGCAAGAGTGTGTGTGATACTGCGGCCTGGAGCCCCGTATGTACCAGCAGAAGTTGCTAGCCGTGCTTGCACGGCTAGAATGTGTACAAAACGGTCACATTTCCCGTGCAAGCCCGGCTTTTGAGGCGAAGCTTCGTTACTCTGGATCGCTGCAACGCATCAGCGCGGCGAGCGCGAGCGAGCCGTGGGAGGCGGTGGGGGTGGGGGCTCGCCAGAGAACGGCGAGCAGCCCCACCGCGATCAAATAATGGATACCACTCATGGACGATAAATTCCTCTACGACATGCGGACCGATCCGCCGCCCGCGTTTGCCGGCCGGCTTCGCGCGCGGCTGATGCACGATCCCACCGCTTCTCCGCGCGCGCGATCGCTTCCGCTCTTCCGTCTCGGTATCGCCGCCGCGTCGGTCGCCGGGATCGCGCTCCTCTTGGCGCTGCCGCCGGTGCGCGCGTCGGCGCAGGCGTTTCTCGATCTCTTCCGGGTCGTCAATTTCACCCCGGTGCCCGTTGGCGAAGATCGCATCAGGACCCTGGAAAGCGACAAGATCGACCTGCCGCGCCTGATTGGCGAGCAGGTGCAGGTGATCACGGAACCCGGCATGCGGCAGTCGTTCCAGTCGAGAGAAGCGGCAAGCGCGGCAGCGGGCTTTCGCGTTCGCCTTCCCGCCCTGCTGCGTCCGGGTCTCACCCTGGGGAAGATCGAGCTCGAAGGCGAGCGCGCCGCCCGCGTCACGGGAAGCACGGCAAAGCTCCGGCACGTGCTCGAAGCGCTGGAGATTCGCGATGTTCGGGTGCCCCAGGAACTGGACGGGCAGACGGCGACCGTCCGGGTGCCGCCCATGGTGCACGTGGCGTACAAGTACGGCGAGCAGACGGTCGACTTCGTCCAGGGTCGCAGCCCGATCGTGACGATGCCGGAAGGGATCGATTTGCCGATGCTCGGCGAGATCGGCCTGCGGATTCTCGGGCTCGACAGCGGAGAGGCGCGCCGGCTCGCGCAGGCGATCGACTGGCGCAGCACGCTGCTGGTGCCGGTTCCCGCGACCGCCTCGTCGTTGCGTCAGGTGGACGTTCGGGGCCACCGCGCCTTGCTGATCGAGATGGCCGGGCCTCCGCGGGAGGGAGAGACTCGTCCGCGCCGCCTGGCCAGCCTCATGTGGTCGGAAGGCGATCAGGTCTATGCGATGAAAGGCCCCCTGAGAGCGGAAGTGCTGCTCGAGATGGCGAATAGTTTGGAGTAGGGTGCAAAGGGTGCAAGGTGCAAAAGTGCAAGGTGCGTACCCCGCACGCTGCCCCTCGCACCCTGCACCTCCTACCTCGCACCCTGCACCTTGCACCCTGCACTCTGCACCTTGCACCCTGCACCGATGAACCCTCTTGACTGATCCCGTC
>JACQTH010000101.1 GCA_016210935.1 Acidobacteriota bacterium
CGGTTCAACAATGTCGTGAACCGATAGCTCTCGGCGAACTGGATGATGCCCAGCACAGCCACCGATATCAGCAACAATACACCGGCAGTCGCGAGCATCAGGAACGCGAAGAGCCGATGCTTCAGAAAACTTCGCTGCTTCTCGACCTTCCAGGCTTCGTTGACGGCGCTCGACACGGCCATGAAGACCCCCAGCGAGGCGTAGATCAGCGCCAGGCTGCCGCCGATGCCAAAGGTCACGGGCGATTGCTGGAGCGCGTCGAGCTGCCGGCGGACGAACTCGAGCTGCGTCGGAAAGTAGCGGAAGACAAAGTTGAAGATCGCCTGGCGATCGCCGGCGTCGCTGGTGGCCGCTCCCAGAATCGACACCGCGAGCAGCAGAAACGGAAACAGCGAGAGCAGAGCGTAATACGCGATCGCGGCGGCGTGCGTCAGATCTCTGCTGTTGTAGAGGCTGACGAGAGCACGCCAGGCCGCATGGCCAATCAGACTGACCTGTGCGCCAACACGCCTGGCGCAGGCGCGGGCGGCGTCGCCCAAGACGCGCGCAGGACGCGGGCTGACGCCGCCGCCGCTCACGCGTTCATTGTCTCACGGGGCAATATTAGCCGGGGCTCTGCCCCGGACCCCGGCTCGGGCTCCGCCCCGGACCACGTGCCCAGCCGGACGATAGCCGGACGCCGCCCAGGCCCTGCCGACCTCGCTCGCGAGCAGCCCGGGAATCCCGCTCGTGATCGCCGCCTTGAACAATCGCCCCGCGGCACGACGAAGCGGTGGCCTTCGAAAGACGATGAAGGCCACCGCCATACCCGCCGCACCAAGTACGACGTTGGCGACCGCCCGCGCTGTCGATCGTTGCATCAGAGCCAAAAGGGGGCTGATCCCCCTATGACCGCGTTCCGCCGGGCGAAAAGCGCTCGGTTTCCCCCATTGGCGGCGAGGTGGATCCGGGCTGGGTGGCTGTCGGGCCGCCCGTCGTTCCTCCGGCCGCTTCCGCCGCGTAGCGACGAGCCTCTTCGGCGCCGCGGCCCACCGCTTCGCGCGCGCGGCCGTACATCTCCCGCCCCCGGTCCGCGATTCGGCCCGCGGCCTGAGACGCGCGGTTCCACTGTTCGCCCGCTGTATGGCCCCATTCACCGGCCGTCTCGGCAATCTGATGCCGCATCTCCGATCCGGCGCGCGGCGCGAACAGCATCCCAAGCCCCGCGCCCAGTACCGTCCCGGTCAACAGTCCCAACATGAACCCGGTTCCGCCATTCCCTTCGTACTCGTGTGGCATTGGACGTCCTCCTTCTCCTACATCACGCGCGTCGCGCCTGCCGGCGGCCGGTGCGGCCGCTCCTCGGTCGTCAGGAACGATTCAATCGCCGTCCGGATCCCGCGCACGATTCCAACCAGCCGGCTCGCCCGCAGCTGAACGTTGAGGCGAACCCGATCCGCCGTCTCATCCACCCGGTCGATCGTCCGGTGGAGGGCGTGATCGACCCGCTGCGTCTCATGCGTCACCCGGCCGCTCACGTCCTTGACATCGTCCAGAATCGCGTTGACGCGCGGCGTCACGTCGTCGATCACGGCGTTCACCCGCGACACGACCGGCGCGATCTGCTGCTCCTGAATATTCGAGATCTTCTGCAGGACGTTCCGATAGGCGCGATACCCGAAGAATCCGGCCGCCGCGAGGGCCAGCGCTTCCAGCACACTGACGACGGCCATGATGCCAAGCAGGAGATTCGTGGTGTCGAGGCTCCCGGTAATCATGATTGCTCCCCCTCACCTCCGCGAGGGCACCTCAATGTGAGGGCAACGAACCTGTCCCCCACGGCCGTGGACGCTCGCTCACCAGCTCGTTGATCGATTCCCAGCTCTCGCCGGCGACCGCGGTCGCTTTCTGCACGGTGCGCCGGAGGCGCGTCAGCTCCGTACGAAACTGATCGAGACGCGGTTCGGCTTCCTCCCGAAAGCGCCTGCCGGATTCCGTGGAGAACATCCATCCGATAAACGCACCCGCCGCTGCGCCGATTAGGGCCGACATCAGAACACGCGACCGTTCGTCCACAGGCATTCCTCCTCGAGAAGCTCCGCTGCGGCCGCAGCGCAATCCTCCACGACGCAGAATCTAGCGAAGCTCCGCCTCACACCGACCAGCTCCGCTTCGCTAGTGAGGGGATATCAAGGATTGTGCCACCCGAGCTTTGCGAAGTTGCCCGGGAACCGTTGAGGAAGGCTTCTCAGCCGTACAGGTTTACGACAACTACGCTGCCTGAGGTGCCTATTTTCCGGCGGCAGGCCGCATCAGACTCTTGTCAACATAGAACGCCAGGGCGATGCCGTCCCATCGGTCGCCCGCGGGGCTGCCCCCCATGGCCTCGCCGCTCAGGGGCATCGCGCCGACGAAGCGCGACTCCAGGTCAAATTTCTGGACAAGATAGTCGCTCACGACCTGGGCCCGACGCTTGGACACGAGGTACTGCTCGTTGCTCAACCCCGCGGTCGCGTAGCCTTCCACGATGAGGATCGCGCCGGGCCTGTACTGGAGAAAATCCGCCAAGGCGGCGTCGACTCTCGCCGCTCCCGTCGCGGACAGAACGGGGTTGTCGGGGGGTGCGGCCGGCTCGAACAGATCGCCCGCGGCCAACCACACCCGAGAGGCCGTGCGCGTCCTGGACTCGAGCACGCCCTGGCGGTACTCGGCCGGCGAAATCCGATCGAGGTCGAAGAACCCGCGATCGCGGAAAAAGCCGCGAAAGAACCAGTTCCGCTTCAGCGCCTCGGAGTTGTCCGACAGGTCTTCCAGGGTTTCGCGCGCCGCGCGAAGCGTCAGCCGCAAATCGGCCGCCGCACCCGTGATCTGTCCCTGCTCCGATCGAAACCCCGAGATGGCCTCCTTGCCCTGGCGACCGAGATCCTTGAACTCGATGGTGGCTTCGCGGATGTTCTTGGCGATCTCCTCGGCCTGTTCGGCGATCCGCTGCGCCCGCAGGAAAAGCGAGTCGTCGTTGATCAGCTTGCCGAGCGTGCCGCGCCCGCCGCGCACACCTTCCATGACGACTTGTGTGTCCGCCGCAATCTTCGTGCCCGCTGAGGTAATCCGCTTGATGTCCTCGCCCACCTCTCCGATGAGGGTGTCGGCGTCATTCACGGTATCCGTGATCTGTCCGAGCGCCTCGTCCATGTTCTTCTTCAGATCGATCACGGCGGTGTTGATATTGGCGACGGCCTGGCTCGCCTGCTCCAGCAGGTCGCCCAAGGAGAACGGTTCCCGACTCGGAATCGTGCTGTCCTGCGGCGCCTGAGGCGCCCGGTTCGTTCCGGCCCCCACGTGAACGAAATTGCCGCCGACCAGCCCTTCCGTTTGAATCGTCGCCACCGAATCCGTTCTGACGAGCGGGTGGAGGTCCTCGCGAATCTGCAGTCGAAGGCGGAATTTCGATTCCGGTCCGGCCGGCACGTCGATCTGTTTCACCTCGCCGGCCAGCATGCCCGAGACCCTCACCGACGCGCCAGGTTGCAGACCGCTCAGGCGGGCAAATTCGGTGTGCACCTCGAAATTGCGCGAGAACAGCATCCGGCGCTCGCCAATCATGAAGAGCGCGGTGGCGAACAGCAGAAACCCGAGGAGAACGAATGCGCCGGTCCCGATCGCGCGTGCAGCCGAAGCCGCCATCAACCGCCTCCCTGCGATCGCATGAATTCGCGGACCACTTCGTGCTCGCTCGCTTCCAGGTCCTCCGGCGATCCGCGCGCGATGAGATGCCCCTCGTGCAGCACGGCCAGCTCGTCACCAAGGACGCGGGCGCTGGGGATGTTGTGCGTCACGATGACGAGCGTCGTGCCGCGCTGTGATTTGAGCTCGCGCAACAAATCGTCGATCTCACCCGTGGTGATGGGATCGAGCCCGGCGCTGGGTTCGTCGACCAACAGGATCGCCGGGTCGAGCGCCATCGCACGAGCGAGCCCGACGCGCTTTCGCATGCCGCCCGACAACTCCGAAGGCATCTTCGAGGCCTCGCCCCCGAGCC
>JACQTH010000070.1 GCA_016210935.1 Acidobacteriota bacterium
CTCCACGACCTCGAGCGACGTCTCGATCGACTTGGCTTCCTCGACGGTGATGACGCCGTCTTTGCCGACCTTGTCCATCGCTTCGGCGATGATCTTGCCGATGGCCTCGTCGTTGTTCGCCGAAACGATGCCGACCTGCGCGATTGCCTCGCCGCTGACCGGGCGGCTGAGCTTCTTCAGCTCGTCGACGCAGACCTCCACGGCCCTTTCGATCCCGCGCTTGAGGCCCATCGGGTTCGCGCCGGCCGCCACGTTCTTCGAGCCTTCGCGCAGGATGGCCTGCGCCAGCACGGTGGCCGTCGTCGTGCCGTCACCGGCGACGTCCGACGTCTTGCTCGCAACCTCGCGGACCATCTTGGCGCCGAGGTTCTCGACCGGATCCTTCAGGTCGATCTCCTTGGCCACCGTGACGCCGTCCTTCGTGATGGTCGGCGATCCGAATTTCTTCTCCAGCACGACGTTGCGGCCTTTCGGGCCGAGCGTGACCCTGACGGCGTCGGCCAGCGCGTTGACGCCGCGAAGCAGCGCCTGGCGCGCCTGCTCCTCGTAAATCACCTGCTTCGCCATGGTTCTTCTCCTCCAATTTACGTGGGGCGCGGTGCGCGCCTAGACCCCAACCGGCTCGCGGACGCCTTCCAGCACCCCGAGCACTTCGTCTTCACGGACGATCAAATATTCCTGACCTTCGATCTTGATTTCGGTGCCCGCGTACTTGCCGAAGAGAATGGTGTCCCCGGCTTTCACGTCGAGCGGAAACACCTGGCCCTTGTCGTTGATGCGGCCCGATCCGACCGCGACGACTTTCCCCTGCATCGGCTTCTCCTTGGCGGTATCGGGGATGATGATGCCGCCAACCTTCTGCTCTTCTTCTTCCTCGACGCGCTTCACGAGGATGCGGTCGCGCAATGGGCGAACGTTCATCGGTTGTGCCTCCTGTTGAAAAAGGGCCGAGGGCCCAGGGACTGGGGGCCAGGGATTCGACTTTTCGGCTTCCGCCTGATCCCGCCCCTCGTCCCTAGTCCCTCGTCCCTGGTCCCTTGCTTCCAGAACTCCCTATCTTAATTCGGATTGATCTTGATTTGCCGCGGCTTCGCTTCTTCGCGCATCGGCAGTCGAATCGTCAGGACGCCATCCCGGTACTCGGCGCTGACGCGCTCGCTGTCGATGGTCGGGGGCAGCGAGAACGACCGGCTGAAGGATCCGAACACGCGCTCGACCCGGTGGAACTGATCCGGCCCGATGCCGTTCGGCTTCTTCTCCCCGCGCACCGTGAGGGTGTTGTTCTCGACTGTGAGCTCGATATCCTCCCGCTTCATGTCGGGCAGCTCGGCCTTCAGCACGAGCTCATGGTTTGAATCTTCGTAGATGTCAACCGGGGGAATCCAGCTCCCGCGGCGCATCACATCGTCGCCGCCGCGCTGGAGCTCGCTGAACAGCCGGTTGATGCGGTCGGACATTTCCTGCACCTCGTTGAATGGATTGAAATGCACCAGGGTCGTCATGGGTCACGAACTCCTTTCTGTCGGGTCTCGCCTCGACGGACACTATAGGTTAATATATGAGCCTATGTCAAGCATGTAACATGAGTATATATGACTCATATGCTGCCCGTCCCTTGGTACTGATTGGAACCTCACCGCGGAGTGCCAGGTTCAGGGGGACTGTCCCCTTGATAATGCGGAGATAATCTTGCCATGCTGACGCGACGCGTATTTTTGTCGCGTGACGAGTGACGCGTGTGACGCGTGAGGAGTTTCATGTGCCGTCCTTCATCGATACCCTGTCGGCGCCCGACGCCCGCGATCTGGCGGAGGAGATGCGCCGGCTGTTCGACGATCTCGACGTCGCGTCTCATCCCGCGATCGGCGGCGGTGAATGCCGGCCCGCGGTGGATGTCTTCGAGACCGAGACCGATTTCGAAATCGTCATGGACGTCCCCGGCGTCGCGGCGGATGACATCCGCGTGATCCTCAGACACGGCACGTTGCTCATCGCGGGCCAGAAGCTTCCGCCCGATGCCGGAGAACGCACCGATGCGAGCTTTCATCTCGTCGAACGCGGGTTTGGCCGCTTTGCGCGCGCGGTCAGGCTGAAGGGCGCGATCGATGGCGGCCGCTCGCGCGCCACGCTGCGGGCCGGCGAGCTGCGGATCAGCGTGCCGAAAATGGTCGAACGGCGCGGCCAGCAGTTCGTGATACCTATAGAAACCAGGTGAACGTCCTCTTCATCGGTGACATCTTTGGCAAGCCTGGCCGCACGCTTGTCCGCCAGGGGCTGGGCGCGCTCGTCGAGCGTCATGAGATCGATCTCGTCGTCGCCAACGTGGAGAATGCCGCCGGCGGCTTCGGCGTCACGCGCGAGCTCGGTGACGAGATTCTGGGCTATGGCGTCGATGTCATGACCTCGGGGAACCACATCTGGGACAAGAAGGAAGCGATCGCCTATATCGGCGCGGAGCCGCGTCTGCTTCGGCCGGCCAATTTTCCCGCGGGGGTTCCGGGGAGCGGGTCGTACGTGGCGAGGACGAGCCAGGGACGCGCGATCGGCATCATCAATCTGATGGGGCGCGTCTTCATGCACCACCTCGACGATCCGTTCGCGGTGGCGCGGCGCGAAATCGAGGCGCTTGTCTCTCGCACCCGTGTCATTGTCGTCGACTTTCATGCCGAGGCCACCTCGGAGAAGGTCGCGATGGGGTGGCATCTCGACGGCAGCGTGTCGGCGGTGATCGGCACCCATACCCACGTGCAGACGGCAGACGAGCGGCTTCTTCCCGCCGGGACGGCCTACATCACCGACGTGGGGATGACCGGACCGCACGATTCGATCATCGGGATCGAGAAGGAAGCCGCGCTCGGGCGGTTTCTCACCGGCATGCCCGCCAAGTTCGAAGCCGCCACCGGCAACCCCAAGCTGCACGCCGTGGTCGTGACCGCAGACGAACGAACGGGCAAGGCCACCGCGATCGAGCGGCTGAGTTTGTCGGCCGCCGACGTGGCCGCCCTCTCAGGGCGGCGCCGTGAGGCGTCGCACCCGGTGCCAGCCCGGTGAGCACGCTCTTCGACCTGCCGTTCGAGGAATCCAGGGAAGATCCGGCGGGCCGCCCGCCTGCGCCGGACACGGTGGAACCGCCGAAACGCCGTATCTACACCGTCAGCGAGCTGGCGGCCGGGCTGCGGACGCTGCTCGAGGCGACGTATCCCGAGATCTGGGTCGAAGGCGAGATCTCGAACTGCCGCATCTGGAACACCGGGCATCTGTATTTCACGCTCAAGGACGAAGCGGCGCAGCTCAAGGCCGTGATGTTCCGGACGGCCCTGCGGCTGCTCCGTTTCAGGCCCGAAGACGGGCTGCGCGTGGTGGCGCGCGGACGGATCACCGTCTACGAGCCGAAGGGCGAGTATCAGATCGTGTGCGAGCAGATGGAGCCCCATGGGTTGGGCGCGCTCCAGCTCGCCTTCGATCAACTCAAGAAACGGCTGCAGGCCGAAGGGCTGTTCGAGGCCGCGCGCAAGCGCGCGCTTCCGGTGCTGCCGCGAAAAATCGGCATCGTGACCTCGCTGGACGGCGCGGCGATTCGCGACATCATTCACGTGCTCGGCCGCAGATACCCCAACGCGCACCTGGTCATCCGCCCGTCGCGCGTGCAGGGTGAGGACGCGGCGGCGGACATCGCCACGGCGCTGTGCGCCATCGGGAACGTCCCGGGCGTCGACGTGATCATCGTCGGCCGGGGCGGCGGATCGATCGAGGATCTCTGGGCGTTCAACGAGGAGCGCGTCGCGCGCGCGATTGCGCGATCGCCGGTGCCCGTCGTCTCGGCCGTCGGGCACGAGACGGACGTGACCATCGCCGACTTCGTGGCCGACGTGCGAGCACCGACCCCGTCGGCGGCGGCGGAGATGGTCGTGGCGCGCAAGGATGAATTCTGTGCCGGGATCGATCGCCTGGCACAGCGGCTGCGCGCCGCCGAGCGGCAGCGGGTCTCCCGGTTGCGCGTCCGGCTCCATCAGCTCACGGCGCGTCCGGGGTATGCGGGCTTCAAGGGGCGCGTGGCCCTGCGCGGCCGCCGCATCGCGGATCTCGATCACGAGCTGAAACGCCAGCTGCTGTCGGCGCTGGCGCGCCGGTCGCGCCGGTTGCAGGCCGCCCGCCTCAAGCTCGAGGCCCACGATCTGCGCCGGCGGCTCGGCCGATTGCGCCGGAGCCTCATGACGGCGGATGCCGGACTCGGTGCCGCCATGGGCAAGCGGCGTCATGCGGCCGAGCTCGCGCTGCACCGCGCGGCGGGCCGGCTCGAGGCGCTCAGCCCCCTGGGCGTGCTCGCGCGAGGCTACGCGGTGTGCTGGAATGCCGAGCGGTCGGCGATCGTGCGCGAGAGCTCGCAGGTCCGGCGCGGCGAGCGGGTGCGTGTCACGCTGCATCGGGGTGAGTTGGAATGCACGGTGGAGGAGAAAGACGAGAAAGACTAAAGTCGAGTGGACAGTGCGCAGTGGGCAGCCAGGCCACCCGCCGACACCACTTCGCGAGAACGCGAACTGCTGCACACCGCCCACCGCCCACTGCACACTACGTGAACCATGAGCGAAGCCACCATCAAGGACTTCGAAACGGCCATCGCCGAGCTCGAAGGCATCGTGAAACGGCTCGAAGA
>JACQTH010000094.1 GCA_016210935.1 Acidobacteriota bacterium
ACTGAGCCAGCAGCTGCCCGGTATCTTCGTGACCCGAACGTTCTCGAAGGCCCACGGGATGGCCGGCCTCCGACTCGGGTACGCCCTGGGGCAGCCGGCGACGATTCGAGCGATTGATCAGGCTTGGAGCCTGGGGAGCGTAAACACGCTCACCGCGGCAGCCGGGATCGCGTCGCTGCGCGACGAGGCGCACATGCAGGCGGAGCGGGCGGAAAACGCCCGCGTCCGTGAATTCACGCTCCAAGCGTTCAGGAAGCTCGGATACGAGGCGCCTGATACGCACACGAACTTCGTCTTTCTCGATCTGGGACGGCCGGCCAGCCAGTTCCGGGAGGCGTGCCGGGCGCTCGGCGTGAGCGTCGGCCGGGACTTTCCGCCGATGGAGAAGACCCACAGCCGCATTTCGCTCGGGACGATGGACGAGATGCAGAAGGCGGTGGAGGTCTTTCGAAAGGTCCTGACGGCCAGGACGTCGGCCTAGAACGTGTACTTCAGCCCCATCTGCACCTGACGCGCCTGGCTGGTCACGCTGTCGCGGATCCGGCCGAAGATCGTGCTCGTGGTCGTCGCCGTCGGGAAGCCGAACGTCGGAATGTTGGTGACGTTGGTCGCCTCGAGGCGGTACTCGAGCGTCTGGTTCCGGAACAGACGGAACCGCTTCGTCAACCCGAGATTCAGGTTGTAGCCGCCATCGCCGCGGAAGAAGTTGCGGCCGACGTTCGAGAACTCGCCTGCGCCCGGCGTGCTGAAGAGGGCGCGCTCTTCACGTGACAGGTACCACACCAGTCCCGTCTCAGGATCGTCGAAGACCCCGCCTTCGCTCCCTGAGCAGTTGTTGCAGTTTGCAGGCGTCTGGACGATGTTCGAGAAGGTATTCGATCCCGAGTAGATCGTGAACGGCCGCCCGGTTTGAATCGTGAAAGCGCCGCTGATTTGCCAACCGCCGATGAACTGGTTGGCAAGGCCGCCGCCATTCCGTCCCCAACGCTTTCCCTCTCCGAAAGGGAGCTCGAAGACGAAGTTGCCCTGCATGACGTGCGTCCGGTCGAAATCGGACAACGAGTAGTTGAGATCGCGATCGAAAATGTCGAAGGGCGTGCTGCTGGCCGACTGCGCGTTCGCCGTGGAGACCACGGTAAAGGCGGGATCGAACGAGCGCGTGTCCTTCGATCGCGACCAGGTATAGGCGAACGTGTAGCTGTACCCGTCGCGGAATCGCCGGTCGATGGCGAGCTCCAGCGCGTGATAGCGCGAGTAATCGTTCGAATCGATCACCGTCACGCCGTTGAGGAACTGCGGGTACGGCACGAAGAAGTACGGGCTGAGCCCCGCGATTTCCGTGAGCGTCCGGCCGCCCTGCACGCGCCGCGCGAAATCCTGCGCGACCGCAGCCAGCGATCCCAGCGTCAGGGATGACGCGAACAGGCGCCGCACCATGTCCGATCCGGTTTCGTCCGCCCGGCGGCGCGTATCGCCCGCCAGCAACTGGTTCATCAGCGGGCTCTGGCCGCCCGCCCGAACGACATTGAAGGCCTCGAGGAAGCCGTTCTTCCGGATTTCGACCTGGTGCGCGTCGTACGCGCCGAACAGATGGTCGGCGCGGCGACCGATGTAGGTCGCCTGCACGGCCGTGTTCTTCCAGATCTCCCGCTGATACCCAATGGCCCACCCATGGGTGCGTGGCGACTGAAACTCAGGGTCGACGACCCTGATGGTGCTGTTGCTCGGCGCCGGCGGCTGGAGAAAGTCCGCCGGCTTCGTGGTCGGCTGCAGAGCGGGAAGGTTTCGCAGTCGGCCGCCCGCCTGGCCGAACGCGGTGTTGACGACCGACGTCGTGATGCCGGGGATGCTTTGGAAGATGGCCGACGAAAGCAGGAATGTGTTGATTCGGTCGTAGGCGATTCGATAGTTGCCGCGAACGACGCTTTTGCCGTTGTTTCCCGGATCCCAGGCGATCCCAATCGCCGGGCCGATATTATTCACGTCGTTGTCGTAGAGGGCGCCCTGTTCCCACTGCAGCGTTCGGCTCGGATCCGCACCGACCGCCACCCGCTGATTCGGCCGGCGAATGAGATCGTCCGGGTTGGTCGGCGCCATCTTGAGCTCCCAGCGAAGGCCCAGGTCGACCGTGACGTTCGGCCGCGGCTTCCAGTTGTCCTGCGCGAAGAAGTCGAGCTCGCGGAACCAGGCGGCGAACTCGAACAGGGTCCCTCCTGGGCCGTACTGATCTCCGCGCTGGACGAAGCCCTGACTAATCGAGCCCACTCGTCCCAGCAGGAAGTTGACGTTGTTCTGCAGCGCCGGCCGATCGAACGCGATATTGATGTCGGCCGGCAGCCTGAACGTCGTGGGATCCACCGTGTTGACGGCCGTGCTGAAATTCACAGCCGGCGCCACGTTGGCGCCGGCGACCGACCCGCGGACATCGGTGTGACGCTGCAGCCGGATGTTGGTTCCGAACTTGAGGGCATGCGCGCCCTTGAACCAGCTCACGTTGTCGACGAACTGCCAGGTGTCGATGGCTCGCGAATTCCCGACGGTGAATTCCTCCGGCATGGTGAGGCCGACGGCTGAAAAGGTCGGCTTCGACGGATCGGCCGTCGGGATGACGAAATCGAACGCAAAAGGGTTCACGCCCGCGACCATCTCGTTGACGACGCTCGAGCCGGGGTTCCAGCGCCAGTTGGCCGCCACGTTGTACGGATCTCGCTTCGTGTTGACGATGCACGATCCATCAGGGAATCGTGGCTGGCCTCCGTTGACCGAATCGCAGTTCGTATTCTGCCGGCCCCACGCCGGCCGGACGAACAGGTAGTGCCGGCTCGTCAAGACGTGATCGATCTTGATGACCGAGTCGTACTGGTGCTCCTGCTCGGGTGCAACGAAGGTAAATCCCGCGAGGTTCAGGCCGTCGCCGGTCGTGAAGTTATTGGGAAGAGGCGTTTTCGCCAGCGTGGCCTGGATGGTCGGGTCGAGGCCGAGCCCCTGGGGATCGCTGGCGGGGATGTTGTACGTTCCGATGGCGAGCCCGGGGAGGGGATTACCGCTAGCATCGACAGAAGCGCCGGCCACGCCCGCGGGCTGATTGCGGGCATTGCGCACGTATCGCCAGATACCCTGCCGCGCCTGTTCGGTCAGCACGGTGCGCGTCACCACGCGCGTGACGTCTGCGCGCAGAACCTGGAGGTTGCCGAAGAAGAACGTACGGCCCCGCCGGATTGGCCCACCCAAGCTGAAGCCAGCGATGTCCTGCACGAACTGTTGTTTCGGCAGCCCGTTGATGTTGTTTTCCCATTCGTTGGCGTTCAGCTCGGGCCGTCGCAGGAAGTAGAAGCCGGTGCCGCGCAGATCGTTCGTGCCCGATCGCGTGATCATGGCCACCTGGCCGCCGCTGTTGCGGCCGTACTCGGCGGTGAAGTTGCTCGTGATCACCTTGAACTCGACGAGCGAGTCGGGATTGGTCCTCAGGGGTGAGAAGTTCGATCCCCCCGCGCTCGACTCGTTGGTGTCGATGCCGTCGAGCGTG
>JACQTH010000086.1 GCA_016210935.1 Acidobacteriota bacterium
AGGCAACGACGGCTTCGGATTCATCGCCGATCATGCCCTCGAGCGGATGCACAAGATCTCCCTGAAGGACGGGAAGATTCTCGCGACATGGGGCCGGCAGGGCCGCGCTCCTGGAGAGTTCGATTGGGTGCACGGTGTCGTTGTCGACTCGAAGGGCGCGGTCTACGCGGCCGACACGTACGGCCAGCGTCTGCAGAAGTTCGTGCCGGAAGTGGGAACCAAATCAGTGACATTTGGTGACTTGGTGACGTGGTGATCGAGAGAATCATGACCTTCCAGCGATCACCAAATCACGAAATCACCAAATCACGAAATCGCCTTCGCTCTCGCCAGCGATACCAGAAAAAGCCCAGGAACGCGATGACGATCGCCAGGACGAGCGCGCCGTCCCAGCGTCTTGGAGCCCGAAACTGTCCCGAGAGATCAATCGTCGCGCTCCAGGCTTCTCCGGCGATCAACAGAGCACTGGTCGAACCGTCCGCATGCTCAATCGTCATCGGATACGGATCGATCACCAGCCCGTAGAACCACCGCAGCGATCGCGCATCCGACGGCATGTGGCCGCGCAGGCGATAGGTTCCCAGCGGCGGGATGTCGCCCGATCCAGACCCGGCACCTGGTGGGACATACTCCGCGGCAACCGGTCTCACCTCGTGACCGTCAACGAAGAGGACGACGCGATCGATGAAGACCGGCGCGAGCTCCGCGAGCCGCCGGTCACGACGATCCGGGTCTCCATAGGTTGGCGTCGAGGCTCCGGCAAACGGCTCGAGCCGCAGCAGCAGCCAGTTCGGGTCGTTGGAGACCTCCAGCACGAACGCGCCGTCCGGGAAGAACCGGAGAGAGACGTGCGTCCGCTCGAGCTCGTGAGCGGAAAGGGAAAGAAGGAGTAAGGAGCAAGGAGTAAGGAGAAAGAAGAAGGGAACAAGGAGTACGGAGCAAGGAGAAGGCGCGCGACGGAAGCGGAATACGAGCAGCAAGATGCAACTCCTTTTCTCCTTACTCCTTACTCCTTTCTCCTTTCTCCTTGCTCCTCGTTTTTACACCACCACTCGCCGACGGCCAAGGCTGTAGGCCCAGGGCTCCGGGATCGCCATCATCATCAGCGAGGCGCCGACCAGGGCCATGTTCTTGGTGAAGTTGATCATGTCCGCCATTCGCTGACCCGGATCGGCGATGGCCCAGAAGTCGTGCATCGGGAACGAGACGCCGATCAGGAACACGATGATCAGGCTGAGCCCGATGCGCGGCCACAGTCCCAGCAGCATGCTGGCGCCGCCTGCCAGGAGCAGGAGGCCCGAGCCCATCACGGCGACTTCAGGAGCCGGCACGCCCTTCGAGGCGGCGTAGCCGACCAGCATGGAGGTCTGCAGATAGTGGCCGAGACCATTCCAGAGGAAATACCCTCCGAAGATGAGTCGTCCGAACAGAAGCACGGCGTCCATGACGGATTCCTCCCTGCCCGACGTGGGAGCAAACCCGTCGCCGTTCGAGGCTCAGCCGCGCGACCTGAGATGCAAGCTCATCTCGTCAACTCAAGGCTCAAGGAGCGACACCGCTCGGCGCTACATGGAGATGAATCCCGCACTCGAGCTTCTCGCCCCGCCATCGTCCCGATCGTGGATTGGAGGGGTCGACCGGCAGCGACGTGCAGGGCTCGCATCCAATGCTCCTATAGCCGCAGTCGTAGAGCGGCAGCAGTGGAATCTCGTGCGCCTTCGCGTACGCCCAGACCTGTTTGGTCGTCCAGCCCGCGAGCGGGCTCACTTTGCGCAGCGCTTTGCCCGTCGGCAAGGTGAAGCGTTCCATCAGTGCAAGATGTGCGCGCGAGGGGGACTGGTCCCGGCGCAGCGCCGTGAACCACACGTCGTAGGCCTCGAGCGCCGCGAAGAGCGGCTCCACCTTGTGCCGGGCGCAGCACGCGGTCGTGTCGGTCTGCCAGAGGCCTGGTCTCGGTTCGGCGGCCCGGATGGTGATGACGTTGAGCCGCCACCGGTCCACGAGATCGTCGCGGTACGCGTAGGTGTCGGCGAAGTGGTGCACGGTGTCGAGAAACAGAACCGGGATGTCCGGCCTGACCATGCGCAACAGGTGGATCAGCACCACGCCACCAGCCTGAAAGCTCGACGTGACGCACGGGGCCTGCGCGGTCGCCAGCTGCTTGGCGATCAGCTCGATGGCATCTGCGTCTTCACGCGACATAGGTCACCGCCGACGGCCGTTGGGGTCGAGAGAAGAATCGGTAGAGCAGCCAGCCGTCGATCGCCACCACCGTAATGAGGACGAGAAAGGCCGCATGGCTCCGGACCAGCGCCAGCTCGCGAAGCAGGGTCGAGATCCCGAATGCCACGACCCACGCGTCGAAGCTCATGCAGACTCGCCGGAAGGTCTCGGTCCTCACGTGTCGGATGACGAGCGCGCCAATCGGCACACCGATGACTACGCTGGGAAGAATGCGGGGAATGAGCGCCAGGCTGGAGGCCGTGAAGAGTCCCGCCGTGAGGTACGCCACGGCCGTCAGTCCGGATTCCGCCAGACGGATGAACGCCAGCGCGGCGCGGAATTCCTGTTTCGTGAAGCCCTGGTTGTTCAGCGCCACCGCGAGCGGAGGTCCCGAGATCGTAGTGACGGCATAGAGCGCGCCGAGGCCGCTGCCAAACGCCAATCCGGCGGATCGTTCGGAGCGGATGGGCCGGCGATAGCCGGCCGCCTGCACCAGAATCAGCGGGAGCAGCGCGACAAATGTCCAGAGCTTCAGCCAGCCTGGACTGACGGACGACACGATCACCGTGCCGAGTGCCACACCCGGTCCGAGGCCGACGACGACCGGCAGCACCCGGCGCCAGACTTGGGGCAGTGCCTTCCGATTGACGGTCAGCACATATGCGTTGAGGGCGACCTCCACCAGGACCAGGGCGGGGTTCAGCACGCGGTTCGTCAGGAAGAGAAGCGCCAGGGGAACCGTAATTGACGAGAACCCGTAGCCGAGCGCGCCATTGACGATGGCCGCAGCGAACGTGATGGCGGCGAGAAGAATGGTGTGAAGCGACATAGTGAGATCGGAACCGCTATGAATCAAAGTCACTGGCCCGCGAGGCGTCTGCGGGCGCTACGCCTTGTCTTTCAGGACTGCCGATCGATTAGCGGGGGAGAAGGTGGAAGGTGCGGAAGCTGCCGAAACCGTTTCACCCGCGAATCGCCGGCGGAGGACAGACGCATCGACACGTGGTCGGTGCGTTGATGCGGCGACAACAGGTGAGGAAGGAGAACATCGTCTGCCCAGAGATACCACGAAACCGTTGGGCGTTGTCAATAGGGCGCACTTTTGGCGCACTTTTTGGCGCACTTCGAGGGGAAACTCCCGGTGCCCGCCTTCACGCCGCGTCAGTGGCCGCGGCGCGGGCGGGCGTCAAACCAGACCCGGCTTTCGCCCCGGCCCTGACTCGGTCGCAGGTTCGCTGCACCCCCCACGCTCTTCCATTGGCGGGGCGGGGTGCGCGCTGCCCTTATGCGGCAACGAGCACGGAACGCTCGAGAAATGTTTATTTTGATGTATAGTATTCTATATGAAAAATGTACAGGTTACGCTGGACGAGGAGACACTTCGGCAGGTCGACCGCGCGGCGAAGCCGCTGGGGTTGAAGCGCTCCGAAATCGTGCGACAGGCGCTCCGACAGTGGCTGCGCCGGCGGGCCTCCGAGAAGTTCGAACAGGACTGGATCGCGGCGCTGCGA
>JACQTH010000073.1 GCA_016210935.1 Acidobacteriota bacterium
CGCGCCGCCGCGCACCGGCAAGACGATGATGCTGCAGAACATCGCCAACAGCGTCACGCGGAATCATCCCGAAGTGTTCCTCATCGTGCTGCTGATCGACGAGCGGCCGGAGGAAGTCACCGACATGCAGCGCTCGGTCAAGGGCGAGGTCATCTCGTCGACCTTCGACGAGCCGCCACAGCGGCACGTGCAGGTGGCCGAGATGGTCATCGAGAAGGCCAAGCGCCTCGTCGAGCACAAGCGCGACGTCGTCATCCTGCTGGATTCGATCACCCGGCTGGCGCGCGCCTACAACACGATCGTGCCGGCGTCCGGCAAGGTCCTGTCGGGCGGCGTGGACAGCAACGCGCTTCAGCGGCCGAAGCGGTTCTTCGGCGCGGCGCGCAACATCGAGGAGGGCGGATCGCTGACGATCATCGCCACGGCGCTGATCGACACCGGTTCGCGGATGGACGACGTCATCTTCGAGGAGTTCAAGGGCACCGGCAATCTCGAGATCCTGCTGGATCGGAAGCTTGCCGATCGCCGGGTCTTCCCCGCCATCGACATTCTCAAGAGCGGCACGCGAAAGGAAGAGCTGCTGCTGCCGAAGGACGTCTTGAGTCGCGTCTGGGTGCTGCGGAAGGTCTTGAACCCGCTGTCGCCGCCGGAAGCGATGGAGCTGCTGCTCTCGAAGCTCGGCAAGACGAAGAACAACGCCGTGTTCCTGGCGTCGATGTCGAACGGGCGATAGCGCGCCGGGAGTCGGGATTCGGGGTTCGGGAACCTGTGGAAAACTCCTAGCGCAAGCGAGTTTTCCACAAGGTTCGGGATTCGGAGGTTAAGACTCGAAAAACGCGAAGGGCGGCTCGAAGCCGCCTTTTTTTCTTCCACCTGAAGGTACCGACAACTACCGAATCCCGACTCCCGAATCCCAAATCCCGACAGCAAGCTTTAGCTTGTGACGCTTCTTACACCGCCGCGGGCGTCTGCTTCCTTCCTCTGCCCTTCTGAGCGCCCTTCTGAGCGCGCGTGGCGGCGGCCTGTTTCCGGCCTTCCACGGTCTGGGCCCCGTACTTCTTCGTAAAGCGCTCCACGCGGCCTTCGGTATCGACGAGCTTCTGGCGTCCCGTGAAGAACGGGTGGCAGCTGCTGCAGATTTCCAGGTGCAACTCGGGCTTGGTCGATCGCGTCTTCCAGGTGGCGCCGCACGCGCACCGGGCGGTGACGTCGTAATACTTTGGATGAATCCCCTGCTTCACGGACGTGCTCCTTGATGATCGGGCAAAACTTCATTATACCGCGGGCCGGGCTGAAGCCCGGCACTACCCTCAAAAAACACGTCACGTACTCGGGGTCGTAGTGCCCGGCTTTAGCCGGGCTCCACTCGAAGCTTCCGCTCGATGCGGGCGAGTCGCAGTGAGAGCTGCTGAAGGCGCCCCGGTCCGGCATCGTCGAGACTCCGACGCACGAAGGAACGAGCCTGGTGCAGGTTCTTCGATCGGTGCTCGTGGTGCACCGCCAGAATGTGGAGAGCCCGTTGACTGACGGCGAGCGGGCAGCCACGGAGTGCCAGGACGCGCTCGCAGAGGTCCGCTGCCCGGGCGTGTTCCTTCTGACGCCTGCAGGCGAGCGCAAGCGACAGAAGCGCCTCTCCGGTGACGTCGGCGTCCGCTGAGCCGGCACGTTCAATCGCGCTGTGGTAGCACGCGACGGCGCGATCTGGCCGCCCCGCCCGCTCGAGCAGATGGCCGAGCTCGAGGCATTCACGTGCGTCGGCCGCCGCCGCGGAACCTTCGTCCACGAGCCGCAGCACGACGGCCGTCAGAACCGCCAGCGACAGCAAATCGAGCCGATTGTGTTCGAGCACCGGTTCGAGCGGCCGCGTGTCGCGTGTTCGCAGATAGTGGAAATAGCGGCCGGGGATCTCGAAACCCGGTACGTCGTTGAATCGCTCGAATCCCAGGATCCTGCGCTCGAGCGCCGGAAGCGAGCAGCTGCTTCCATCGGACCCTTCAAGGCTGCCGTACGTCGCGGAGCGAAAGCTCTGCGCCACAGAAGAGCTGCAGCTCCGTGCCACAGGAAGCCGGCGCTTCCACAAACGCCGCGCCGGATGAAGCATGTCGACGTGCGGCAGCTCACCGAACGGCGACTCCCGCCGATGAAACAGATATCGGAGCTCCATCACCGGCACATCGAACGTCCGGCCGTTGAACGTGACGATGATGCCGCCGTGATCGACGAGGGCCGAAATCTCCGACAGCAGACGGTGCTCGTCTGAAAAGGCCGGCAGAAAAATCTGACGGGTTCGAAACGAATCGCCGTCGAAGGATCCGCAGCCGATCAGGAAGGCGAACATGCCGGCGCCGCCGCTGAGGCCGGTGGTCTCGATATCGACGAACAGAAGCGCGTTCTCAGGATCCGTCATCGCCGGCGTAGCAGCGGGACGCGATCCCGGCCACGCCGTTCGGACAATCGACAGCGCCTCCTGCCGGCTTCGACAGTCTTCCGCAGCCGATCCAACGAGGTGTCTTCCATGCCGCCGGTCGCCGGCGTACTCGCGGTCGATCACGATCGCCTGGCCGCCGGTCGCACGCGGGGCCGTCTTTCCGTTCAGCGATTCGGCGACCTGCTCGGCATCCGGGCGCTCTGAGCCGGCGGGCCACCCCGCCACGTCGGGCTCGTAGGTCAGCTCGCGTGTCGAGGGCCGCGAGTGTCTCAGAACCTCCCGGATACGCGCGGTCAGACGCGACTCAGTCATGCGGGCACCGACGTATCCAGCCGTGCTTGCACGGCTGGGAAGCGTGTAAACGGTCACATTTCCCGTGCAAGCCCGGCTTAGGCGCGGCCGCATTGCGGCCGCGCAAACTAGTAACGAAGCTTCGCTGAACTTTCATTGGTGTGCTCGATGGCGAAGCTTCGTTACAAGCTCGAGGATCCGGAGGGCGACGCTCTTCGCCAGCGCCCCCGTGTGGCCGATGGGCCCCACGCAGGAGGGGCATCCGGAGTCGCACGGGCACTGGGCGATCAGTTCGCGGGTGTGGTGGAGCAGATCGTTCGCCATCTCATAGAGCGGACGACTGAATCCAATCCCGCCGGGATAGTTGTCGTACACGAAGATTCGGGGCTCGGCTCCGATCAGCTGCGTGCTCACCGATTCGCGCGGGTCGAGCGGACTGCTGTCCTGCCCACCGATAGAGAGGCCGATGTCATGGGCATCGCACATCAGCAGCAGTTGCGCGACCTGCTTCATCGCAAACGAGAGCCCCACGACGCCGTCGCGTCGATCGTCCGCGCCAAACGGGAGCGCCGACATGACCGCCGAGGGAATCGTCAGCCAGTAGGAGGTGGTGTGCATCTGCTGCTCGGGCAGATCGAGCTCGCCCGAGCCGACGTTCTCGTTCGTGTGGAACTTGATCTTCTTGAAGCCGACGACGCGCGAGACGACGTGGACCTCGCCGTGCGAACGGAATGCCGACACGCGCGTTGCGGGCGGGTCTGAAGACCCGCCCCTGCCGGAGGTGCTCTCGACTCGCCCCGCCGGGTCCAAACC
>JACQTH010000077.1 GCA_016210935.1 Acidobacteriota bacterium
CCGGTGTCGTGCCGTGATGGTTCGTCCGGCTCACATGCCAGCCTGTCAGATCCTTGCCGTTGAAGATCGGCGTGAACCCCGCTGGAATCTTCGGGCCCTCGTCGGGCGGGGGCACAGAGAAGTCCTGCGCAGCGGAGAGCGCCGCCACGACCAGGACGGCGGCGATCGCGAGGGGAGAGACGGCTCCTGGCCTCATGCGCGCGCCCCGTATCATCGGCTCGACTCCGGGAGCGCGAATGCGGTCAGCGTCGTGCCCGACGGCAGCAACACGTACTGGCGGCCGTCGAGCAGGTAGGTCATCGCGCCGGCGTACAACGCCGATCCCGTCTGGTAGTGCCAGAGGTTTCTGCCGGTGCGCGCGTCGAACGCCATAAAGTTGCCCGACGAACCGGCAAACACCAGACCCGACGCCGTCGACAGCACACCGGCCCATGATTGCCCGGTGTAAGGGAATTCCCATCGGCGCTCACCCGTCGTCACGTCAATCGCCCGCAGCGCGGGGTGGTGCGCTTCGTTGACACGCTGAACCGCACCGCCACGGAAGCTCAGGCCGGGCTCGTACCGGTCCTTCCACGAGTAGAAAATGCCGCAGGACTCGCGGGCGGTCACGAACAAGAGATTGAGGGACGGGTCGAACGATGGCGACATGTAGTTCGTGGCGCCGCTCTGATCGGGACAGACGCGCGTGCCGGCGGCGCTCGGGATCACGCCAGGTTGCAGGATCGGCCGGCCGTCGGCGCCGATGGCCTTCGCCCAACTCGTCTCGATGAACGGCGTGCCGCGGATCAACGTCCCCGTCACGCGATCGATCAGATAAAAGAACCCGTTGCGATTCGCGAACATCACGACCTTGCGCGGCCGACCCTCGAGCGTCAAATCGGCGAGCACCGGCACCTGCGTCGCGTCCCAGTCCCAGACGTCGTGCGGGGTGAACTGGTAATACCACCGCAGGCTGCCGGTATCGGCGTCGAGCGCGACGATTGACGCGGTGTAGAGATTGTCGCCTTCGCGGTCGCCGCCGTAGTAGTCAGGACCGGCGTTGCCCGTGCCCCAATAGACCAGATTCAGATCCGGATCGTACGAGCCCGGCGTCCAGGTCGATCCGCCGCCGTACTCCCACGCTTTCGGGTCGCGGCCGCGCCACGTTGGGTGGCCCGGATCGCCCGGTCCCGCTGTCGTGTAGAACCGCCAGGCTCGTTTCCCGGTCTGTGCGTCGTACGCGTCGATGAACCCCCGAATGCCGAACTCGGCGCCGGCGATGCCGGCGATGACCTTGTCCTTGACGACGAGCGGAGCAGTGGTTCCGCTGTAGCCCCTTCGGTAGTTCTCCATGACGCTGTCCCACAGCACCGCGCCGCTCTTCATGCTGATGGCGACCACGTGGGCGTCGAGCGTCGTCTTGAAGAGCCGGTCGCCGAGGATGCCGAACCCGCGATTCACCCTCCCGCAACACGCGATGATCCCGCTGACCACACCGCGCCGATAGCGCCAGATCTGACGGCCGGTACGCGCGTCGATCGCCCACCCGATGTCTTCGGGTCCCGTCACGTAGATCACGCCGTCCAGCACGAGCGGCACCGCCTCGAACTTCCCGAGCGTGTCAGTCTGAAAGACCCATTGTGGGGTGAGGCGCGAGACGTTCTCCGGCGTGATCTGCTTCAGCGGACTGTGACGCTGACTCGCATAGTCACCCGAGTACATCAGCCAGCGTGTGTGATCTTTCAATCCACTGCGCAGATCTTGAAAGGTGATCTGTGGCGCCGGCTCTTGTGCCGCGACAAACATCGTGCCGGTCGCGACAAGTGCCACCACCACTCGCAAGATCGGAACGACCCTCATGCGCATGCGTCCTCCCAGCGTGGTTAGCCGCACAGGCGTGTAAGCGGCATTAGCGGCGACTCGCATCCGGCGCGCGTAACGTGCTCAGATACGCGAGCAGATCGTCGAGGTCGCGGCCGCTCAACTGCTCGGGGCCGTAAGCCGGCATCACTGAGGTCTTTTCCTCGACGATCTCTACCAGATTCGTCCTGAGATACCCCTGCAGCCTCTGGCGCGTGTCCATGATTTGAATCGAGAACTCGTCTTCGTTCTTCCTCACGCCGCGAATCCGCTGGCCGTCGCGCGTCACCAGGGTCAGCGGCTCGTACCCGGGCCGGATGTAGTTGGCTATTCCCCGGATCTTCTTCTCGAGCGTCGAACGAGGTCGGCCCGATCCGATCCGGGACAGATCCGGACCGAGGTGACCGCCCTCTGCGCCAACCATGTGACAACTGAGGCAGTTCGCGCGGAAGATCTGGGCGCCGTTCTGAACGTCGCCGGCAGGCGGCTGCGACGGAGCCATTCCGCCGAGCGATCGCACGTACGCCAGGATCTGCCAGATGTCGCGGTCGAGCACCCGCTGCGAGTCGGCTGGAGGCATCTCGGTACCGGGCACGCCCCGGCGCACGACGTCAAAGAGGCGATCGTCGGTCCAACCGGACGCCCACAGGCCGGTGAGGTCCGGTCCGAGATACCCGCGCCCATCGGGGCCATGGCACCCCGCGCAGCGGTTCCGGAACATCGCGCCGCCATCCTGAATCGCGGCCCGGTTTCCCTCGAAAGGATTCTTGGCAGTCTGCGCCGCTGCGCGATCGGCTGCG
>JACQTH010000089.1 GCA_016210935.1 Acidobacteriota bacterium
ACCAGAACGAGGGCTGCCAGTTTCGTGTGCATGGTGCTCGAACCTCCCCAGGAACGTAGGGCGGACCTTCAAGGTCCGCCGTATCGCGGGCCGCGCATCCGCGCAGTCGGTTGAATTTCAGCCTGTCGGGCGAACGGCGTAAGGCCCGCGCTACTTTTTCTTCTCCGATTCCGGTTTCTTCAGCGCCGAAGTCTTCTTCGCGGCCGCCGCGTCCCTCGCTTCCTTGGCGCGGGCGCCGCGGAGGATATTCTCCAGCGCGTAGTTTCCCTCATGACACGCGTACTCGTAAATCAGATCGCCGGTCGCGGGCCAGGTGTATTCACCCGTCCAGGGCCGTTCCCAGGTGGCCGGATCCTCGATCGTGAAGCGATAGAGCAACGTCTTGTCGTCGACCCGTGTGAAGCGTTCGACGACGCGAAGATTCTCCGTGGCCCCCCTGAACCGCGTCCTGTCCGTAAAGTTCGTCGTCTCGACGACCAGCGTGTCGCCTTCCCACCATCCGACCGAATCGCCCATCCACTTGCGGATCGTCTTCGGCAGGTGCTCGGCGTTCATCCGGATGATCCGCGCGTCGTGCACCATCTCGGTCAGAATCATGACGTGGTCCGGCGTCTGCACGATCTGGTGGAGATTGTTGTAGAAATAGTTCGGCAGCACGGGCGGGCCCGAAGTCGACCCGAACCCGAGGAGGCAGCGCTCCCCGAGCGGCCGCCGTTCCGGATCGTCGTACGCCCCAGGACCTTCCCATCCCGGATCACCCTCGCGTGACACCTGATCCGAGGTCACCGCGACCCGGCGGGCCGCTATTCGCTTGCGTGCGTCTTCCGTCAGCGGCGGCACGCGGCCGTCCGGCGGATCGACGACGAGTGACGCGCGAATCTCACCGTTGACCAGGCTGAAGTGCGAGCCCGGATCGAGCCAGAACGTGTTGTAGCCGCCGACGTTCCCGGCGGGCCCCGGCGATCCGTCGCCGCCGACCGGCGGCGCCTCGCGATCGCCCTTGCTGGGCTGCGCGCCCAGCACGAACCGCATCGCCGCCTGTTTCTCGCGTTTTGCGGCCTCGTCGGCGGTCAACACGAGCGGCGTGCCGGCCGGGCGTTCCACCGGCGTGAGTGTCGCCAGATCGTAGGTTCCCGTCAGGTCGGGCCGCCCGTCGGGCATACGCGGGATTGACGATTGCGTGCCGGCGCCCACACCAGCCGCGACAACGGCCACCGCCGCGAAGAGCGTCAGGAATC
This sequence comes from Acidobacteriota bacterium, assembly GCA_016210935.1. GTDB lineage: Bacteria > Acidobacteriota > Vicinamibacteria > Vicinamibacterales > JACQTH01 > JACQTH01. The sequence continues at coordinate 1,239 of JACQTH010000089.1, forward strand.
GAGCGCGCATTTTGATTCTCCGCATCACAGTTGGTGAATTGGCGAATTAGTGAATTGAATTGGTGAATCACCAATTCACCAATTCAGTACTTCTCCCGGCCTACTGCCCACCGCCCACCGCCCACTGCCTAGCGAAGCTTCGCCTCAGACCGACCAGCTACGCTTCGCTAGATCACGAAGCTTTATTCAATAGCCCCGCTACGCGGGGCTAGCCGTGCAAGCACGGCTAGCGGCCCAGCGGCTTCTTCCGCCACTGACCGTACATCAGTTCCTCGACGAATTCCACGCACTTGAAGTCCATCAACTGGGCGTTCTTCTCGAGCCGCCGATAGAGCGGCATGCCGATCTTCCAGGGCCGCGTGAAAACGTTCGGATCCTCGATCGTCGCCTCGTAGGCGATGACGTCCGGCGCCGTGCGCGTGTACCGCTCGACGACGTGCAGCGCCTCGGTGTGAAAGTTTCCCGCGCGATCGAACCAGGTCTGATCGTTGAAGCCCGTCACGTCGATGACGAGCGTGTCGCCTTCCCATCGCGCCACCGACTGTCCCATCCAGGAATCGACGGGCGCCGGCCCGGGGTCGCTGAGATAGATGTTGCGCACCGCTCCGGCATATTGATACGCGATGAAGATCGCCTGGTCGCTCTGGAAGATCTGAAAGGGGTGCGGCATGTAGGTCGCGCGCGGCAAGCCGGGCAGGTAGCACTTGATCTCCGGATCCCGCGCGAGCCAGTTCGCCTGATTCTCTTTCCTCTTCGCGAGGGCCTCGGGCTTATATGGGATCTCGCCGCCCTCGACGACCCCCATGCCGGGCGGCACCGAGCCGACGGCTCCGAGCGCCAGGACCGGCGCGGCGGGCACCGGCCCGTACGGCCCCGGCCTGGTGGCCATCGCCGGCCGCGCGTTGTGGAGCTCCAGGTCGTAATTCGCCTCGTTCAGGGCCTGCCAGATGCCGTTCAGGTCCGGCTTCCCGTTCGCGAGCCGCGGCGGTGAATAGCCCGCCGGCGCCTGCCCGGTCACGGGGACCACGTCGCCGATCAGACCCGCGAGGCTGGCCGTCACGACGGCCGTAAGGACAGCCGTAAAGACGATGTCTCTAACGCGAGGGCTCATGGGCACATCCTCATCACTGGTTCGCCTTCACGATCGCATCGACGTACTGCTGATGACAACGCGAGCAGGCCTCATAAATGGCCCCGCCGGAATCGAACAGCCGATCGGCGCTCTTGGCTTCCGCCGCTCGGATGGCTGATTCGCTCGCGTCGATGAACTCTTTCGCGCGCGCCATCCATTCTCCGCCGTCCTTCGCCCGTGGGACCATCATCATCAGGTTTCCCGATTCCGCCAGCGTGATGGCGCTGTTCCGGACGATCGTCCACTCTTCTTCGGTTCGCGGACGGATCTCCTCGGTGCCGGCGGCCGTGATGATGGTCTTCACCGAATCCCACACGACGTCGGCGTTTGGATCCACGACCGACTGCATCAGCACCTTCGTATCGGCGATCGGCTTGAAGGGCGGCGGCGCCGGCGCGGTAGTGCAAGCCGCGGCGGACACGAGGGCGATCAAAACCGCAGCTGGAACGGCTAGCCGTGCTTGCACGGCTAGAAAGTGTACAAAACGGTCACGCTTCCCGTGCAAGCCCGGCTTAGGCGCGGCCGCATCTGCGGCCGCGCAAAATCTAGTAACGAAGCTTCGCGCAGGTTCACTTGTCGGTTTGAGGCGAAGCTTCGTTACTCCAGACCGGAATCGTGGCATCGGTGTCGTTGAATGGCCATAGTGTAACTCACTGCTGCTCCGTCGTCGTCTTCGGCTTCGCGGCTTCCTCTTCCAGGGTCTTCAGCACGTCGCGCCAGGCGAACTTCTTCCCGCTGCCGCGCACGTAGTAATCCATCCACGCCATCTCGGCCACCGACTTCAACAACTGGTTGCGCGGATCCGGAATCCCGTGGGTGTTGCCGGGATACATGTAGAGCTCCGTCGGCACGCCGAGCTGCTTCAGCGCCATGTGCAGTTCCACGCTCTGCGGACTCGGCACACGCGGATCGCCCTCGACGACATGGATCATCGTCGGGGTTTTGGCGTTCTTGATGTACTTCAGCGGCGACTGGTTCCAGTAGGCGTCGAAGTCGTCGTACGGCAGCTTGTCGCCCAGGTAGAACCGGCGATTCCGCTGCACGTCGCTCTGGGCGTACATCGAGATCCAGTTCGACGTGCCGGCGCCGGAGCTGATGGCCTTGAAGCGATCGGTATGCGTCAGGATCCAGTTGGACCAGTGCCCGCCGGCGCTCCAGCCGAGCGCGCCCATGCGGCTGCCGTCGACGATGCCCTGCCCGATCAGGTGGTCGACGCCGGCCATGATGTCGTCGAAGCCCGGCGCCATGTAATTGCCGACGATATCGGTCTTGTGCCTGATCCCGTAGTTCGTCGAGCCGCGATAGTTCGGCTTCAACACCACGTAGCCGGCGCCCGCGTACACCTGCGAGCCGTAGCCGCCGTTGAACCCCAGCACGTCCGCCGACGCCGGCCCGCCGTGGATCGCGACGATTAAGGGATAACGCTGCCCGGGCTGATACCCCACCGGCTTCGTCAGGACGCCGCCCACCATCGAGCCGTCCTTCGACTTCCAGGTGATCTCCGCTTCTTCACCGAGTGCGAACTGCTTCACCTGCGGATTGGCGTCTGTGAGCTGACGCCAGGACGATCGCGTGGCGACAGTCGCGATCGAATCCACGGTGAACAACGTGGACGGGGTCCTGGGATCGGAATAGGTGATGAGGACGACGCCGCTGTCTTCATCGACCGTGACCGACAGCGACGCCTGCTCGTTGGTCACCTGCTTGACCGTGTTCGACCGGATGTCGAGCGCCATCAGTTGATTGGTCGCGCGGATGCCCTCGGTGAAATAGATGGCGCTGCCGTCCTTGGACCAGAAGCTGACGCCCACGTCCCCGTCGAACGAGCCGCCCATCTTCCGGAACGGCTTCCCGCGATCGGCGACGGCCCGAAGATACATGCGGCCGTTGCCCATGTTGTATCTCGTCGTGTCGTCCCCCGACGTGAACGCGATCCACCGGCTGTCCGGAGAGAAACGGAGCTGGCCTTCGGACACCTCACTGTTGTTGGTGAGGCGTTCGATGTGGCCGGCCGCCGTCTCGAGCAGGTAGAGGTCAGCGTACAGGCCCGACTGCGTGATGCCGCGCTGATAGCGATTCAACGACTGGCCACTGAATCCCACCCACCCGCCGTCGTCTGAGATCGTGAAACCGGCGACTGAATACGCGCTGCCGTCGCTGAGCTTCTTGGTCGCGTGCGGATCGAGAGAGAGCGCCCACAGGCTCGAGGGCGGCGTCTCCGGGTTGCGGATGTTGACGGTGAACTTCTTTTCGCGGCGCTCCTTGTCGTCCTTGTCGATGGCGTCGGATGTCACGAAGTAGATGCGCCTGCTGTCGGGCGCCCAGCGCCAGACGCCAACGCCGGTCGGGTGCTTGGTCACCTGCTCCGCGGTCGCCGTCTCGATGCCGGCCACCGGCAGTCGATAGAGCTGCTGTTCGTCGGTCTTGCCGCTTCGATACACGACCCATCGTCCGTCGCGGCTGAGCGCGTAGTCGGCGACCCCTTCGCGCGCATCGGTCACGCGCTGCGCCTCTCCGCCGTCGGGCCGCATCAGGTAAAGCTGGTTCCGCGACGAAGCGTTCTCAGGAGCTTCGCGGTTCGACAGGAAGAAGAACGCGCTTCCGTCCCGCGTCCAGCGCGGAGACGACTCGTTCTTTTCCTTGGTGAACGTCATCCGCCGGGTCGACGCCAGGCCCTGCTGGAGTGAGACGAGATAGAGGTCGGTCTGGCTCCTCGCTTCCTTCCAGTCGGGTGTCGACAGCGTGTAGAGCAACCAGCGGCCGTCGGCGCTGGGCGTCGGCGCGCCGACGCTGCGCATCTGCCGCATGTCGAGAAACGTCATCGGACGCACGGCGTTCTGCGCAAGCACGACCGGCGTCAGGACGGTCGCTGCCGCGACAGCAATGGCGAGCAGCGCGTGAAGGCGGGGCTTCGGTCCGACCGAACAATCGGCAATCATGCGGCCTCCTGGTGTCAGAGTCCGATGATTATACCGGTCGGCGCGCGCTGGTGATCATGGTCCCGGCGATCTCCTTCAGGAGCTTCGCCGCCACCGTCGCGGTCACGACCGCAAAATCCTGCCGCGGGTTGTATTCGACGATGTCGGCGCCAACGATTCGGCCTTCGATCGCGTGCAGGATGTCGATGACCTGCCGCGTCGACATCCCGCCCGGCTCACGGTGCGACACGCCGGGCGCGTGTGCCGGATCCAGGACGTCGAGATCCAGCGAGATGTAGACCGGTGCCTCGAATCTCCAGGGGAGACTGCCCTGCGGGGCGGCGGAGAGCGCCCGTTCCATCTGGCGCATTTCGATCACCTCGACGCCGTACCGCGCCCACTGATCTCGTTGATGTCCCGTCGCGGCGCGGACACCGACCTGCACCAGCCGATCGACCAGCCTCTCTTCCATGATTCGCGCGAAGGGGCTTGCATGCGACCGCGGATCCCCCTCGAAGTTTTCGTAGAGATCCGGATGAGCATCGAAGTGGAGGATGCTCAGGCGCTCGTACCGCTTTCGAAACGCTCTGACGATGGGATGCGTGATCGCGTGGTCGCCGCCGAGACAGATCGTCGGCTGTCCGTGCTGAACCACACGCAGGACAGCCGCTTCGATCTCTTCCCACGCATCGTGCGATCCGTCCAGGACCGCGTCGCCCTCGTCGACGAGGATGCCGGGGGCGCCGAGATCAATTCCCATCTCGGTCCACATGTTGAACGCGCTCGAGAACAATTCCGCGCGGATCACCGGCGGCGCTTCGGCGGCGCCTCTAACGAAGGAGGAATGCTCGTCGTGCGGGATGCCGAGAAGGTGGACGGGCGTCATCTTTCCGATATTCTATAGACGATTCGCTTACCGTCGGGAGAAACAGCGATGGAGGCTCTCGTGTGAGCAGATGATGTACAATGTACATCAATGAAGCGCTACTCCGTCGCACAGGCTCGTGAACGCCTCGCGCAT
>JACQTH010000009.1 GCA_016210935.1 Acidobacteriota bacterium
AAGAGGACGCGGCGCAGCCGCTCCGGAGGCGACGACGGCGGGGCCGCGACCACCTACAGCCGACACGGCGCCGGCGGCGATTTCCCCGACGCAGGCGCCCGACACGGTCTTCATCGACGAGCTGACGTGGGAGGAAACGCGCGACGCGATCAAAGCCGGCAGAGACGCGGTCATCGTCCCGACCGGGGGCACCGAGAAGAACGGCTATCACATGGTGCTCGGCAAGCACAATTTTGTCGTCACGTATGCGGCGAATCAGATCGCGCGCCGCCTGAAGACCGCGCTCGTCGCGCCGACCATTCAATACGTCCCGGAAGGAGATCCGGACACGTCCGTACCGGGCGAGATCTCGCTGCCCTCACCCGCCTACGATCTGCTGCTCGACGCCGCCGCGCGCAGCCTCAAAGCGCACGGCTTCACCGACATCCTGTTCATCGGCGACAGCGGTGGCAACCAGGCAGGGCTCACGAATGTCGCCAACAAGCTGAACGAGGAATGGAAGGACACCAATGTGAAGGTCTTCGCCCTGACGGGCTACTACAGCACGGGCCGCGATCATTACCGCGCGTGGCTGCAGGCGGCGTTCGGACATGACGATCAGGTTGTCGGAAGCCACGCAGGGATCAGCGATACGTCACAGATGCTGTTCATCCACCCATCCGGCATTCGGAAGGATCAAATCAAGCCGTGGGGTGGTCCTCGGGATTCCGGCGTCTCCGGTGATCCGACGAAAGCGACAGCCGAGATCGGCAAGATGGGGATCGAGTTCAAGATCAATGCGGCTATCAATCAATACAGGTCCCTGAAGAATCCGTCCCAGGGCCGCGGCCGCGGGCGGGGGAGATCGGGACCATAGAGGTAATAGAGGTCTGCTTGGGGGAGCATATGCGCGCACTGACGGCTCTATTCGTCGCTCTCGTGCTGGGCCTGGCGGCGGTGGCGAACGCTCAGACCATCACCGGAACCATCACCGGTGTCGTCAGGGACGCCAGCGGGGGTGTGCTCCCCGGCACCACGATCACGATTACGCACGTGCAGACGACCCGGCAGGAGACGACTGTCTCTGACGCCGACGGACGCTACCGATCGTTGCCGCTGGCCCTCGGCGTCTATCGGATCGAAGCGAGCCTGTCCGGGTTCAAGAGCGCGATCCAGTCCGGCGTGACGATCACTCTCGACGAGGTGGCCTCGGTCGATTTCGTGCTCGAAATCGGCACGGTGCAAGAGGCCATCGAGGTCGTCGGCCAGACGCCGCTCGTCGAGGCCAACACCTCCACGCTGGGAAAGCTCGTGGATAACCGCAGGATAGCCGAGCTGCCGCTCAACACGCGGAACGTGTACTCCCTGATCTTCCTGACACCCGGCGTGGCTGGAACGATCGGGAATGCGTATGGCGATCTTCGGTACACGATCAACGGCGCTCGGCCTCGGAGCAGCGACACGATCATCGACGGCGTGACGGCGACGTTTCCTACCGTCACCGGCGGCGTCGGGATTTCGGTGTTCCCCTCCGTGGACGCGATCCAGGAATTCAAAGTGCTGGGCGCCACGTATCCAGCTGAATTCGGGCGCAGCCTCGGCGGCGTGGTCAATGTCGTCTACAAGTCTGGATCGAACGAGTTCCATGGCAGCGGGTACGAGTTCGTCCGGGATTCCAGCTTCGATGCCCGGAATTATTTTCAGAAGCGGCGCCGCGAGAAATTGGGAGACTTCTCGCGCCATCAGTTCGGCGGCGCCGCAGGCGGACCCATCCAGAGCAGCAAGACCTTCTACCTCGTCTCGTTCGAAGGTCTTCGGGAGCGCCGATTCGCTTCAGCGACGCTGACGGTTCCCACCGAGCTCGAGCGGCGAGGCGATTTCTCGCGAAGCTTCGCGCCAAACGGCCAGGTGATTCGGATCTTCAATCCGTTCACCACACGACCCAATCCAAGCGGCAGCGGATTCATCCGGGATCAGTTTGCGGGCAACCGGATTCCCCCGGAGCTGTGGGACCCGATCGCGTTGAAGGTCCTGCAGTACTATCCGCTTCCGAACCAGCCCGGGCATCCGGTAACCGGGCGTGACAACTACGTCGCGACCGGGTCGGCCAATCTGAACACGAACAACACCGACGCCCGCATCGATCGTCTCTTTGGATCGAACGGGCGCGGCTTCGCGCGCTACTCGCACCGGTTCGTGGAAAGCATTCCCCTTCAGGCGTTTCCCGACGACCTCACCATTGCGGAAGGGCGCGTGATCGAGGAGAACCGCGTCCACAACTTCGTCGCGGAGTACAACCACACGCTGGGCCGCGCGACGCTCCTGACCACGCGCATCGGCTTCGCGCGGACGCTGTTCGTCTTCGACAACCAGGGCCTTGGGTTCCGTCCGTCCAGTCTGGGATTGCCGGTGTCGATCGACGCCGCGGTCGACCGCCAGATGTTTCCGCGGTTCGGCGCGACCAATTACGTGTCGCTCGGCGGCAACGACCACCGCTACAACGCGTTCATGAGCTATCCGCTGCTGGTCAGCCTGACGAAGACCAAATCCCGCCACACATTCAAGACTGGTGTGGATGCCCGCATGATCCGCGTCAACGTCTGGGAAGCGCGGGCGGCCGGGACCTTCAATTTCTCGCCGGGTATGACCCAGGGGCCAAACCCCACCGCCGCCAGCAGCACCGCCGGCCACAGCATCGCGTCGCTCCTGCTAGGCACTGGAACGACGAACAACGTGCTGATTCAGAACTGGAAGAACGTCGCCTCGCAGAACTTCTACGTCGCCCCCTATTTTCAGGATGACTGGCAGGTGAGCGACCGGCTCACGTTGAATCTGGGGGTGCGGTACGATCTCGAGACGCCGCGCACCGAACGGTTCAATCGGATGAACTATTTCGATCCCACCGCGCCCTCGCCGCTGGCTGGGCGCGTGTCGCAATTCCCCGACCTGCGCGGCGGGCTGGTGTTCGTCGGCGTCGACGGCAACAGCCGGTGGCAGTACAAACCGGACTGGAACAACATCTCGCCGCGACTCGGCGGGGCGTTCAAGCTCAGTGACAACACGGTGGTGCGTGCGGGATATTCGCACGCGTACGGACCCTCGTACCAGCAGGCGAACGGGACTGTGGGACCGTTTGGGTTCCGCACGGAAAACCCCTGGGTCACGACCCTCGACGGCATTACGCCGTTCCGGCTCCTGCGCGATCCGTACCCGGATGGGTTCCGGCCGTCGCCCGGCGCCAGCGAGGGGCTCCTGACCGGCGTCGGCGGGACATTGCAAGCCCCGCTGCGCGATCGGTCAAAGACACCGTGGAACCGGCAGTGGAATGTGACGCTTCAGCGCGAGCTCCCCTGGCGGACGGCGATCGAGATTGCCTACGTCGGGACGGAGGGCCACGACCTGCAGACGAACAGCGAGTCCGGCCTGAACATCAACCAACTCGATCCACAATATCTCGCCCTCGGATCCGCCCTCAATCAGCTCGTTCCCAATCCGTTCTTCGGAGTCGTCAACAGCGGCGTGCTGGTCGCGCCGCGGATCAGCCGGGGGCAGCTGCTGCGGCCGTATCCGCAGTTCACCGACATCATTCCGCTGCAGGCGACCGGCTCAACGTCGATCTATCACGCGCTGCAGATCAGCGTGAACCGGCGCATGAGCGACGGCCTCATGGTGGTGGGGTCGTACGCGTGGTCGAGGGCGATCGAGGAAGGCGAAAGCCACCAAAACAGCTACGACATCGCTGCCAGCCGCTCGGTCGCTTCATATGACATCCCGCACCGCCTGGTCCTGAGCGCGTTGTACGAGATGCCATTCGGCCGCGGACGACGATTCGGTGCATCTGCGCCTGCTGTCCTCGAGGCTGCGCTCGGCGGCTGGCAGATCAACGGCATCATCACCGTCCAGAGCGGCACGCCCCTGACGATCAGCGCGAGCAACACGGCGGGGTTGTTCAATCCGGTGACGCGCGCGAACTGGAACGGTCAGGATCCTCAATCGCAGGGACCACGCGAAGGTCGCCTGCAACGCTGGTTCGACACGACGGCGTTCACCCAGCCGCCGCCGTTCACGTTTGGGAATGCCGGCGCGACGTTCCCGCTGCTTCGCACCGACAGCGTGCGGAACCTCGACCTGTCGCTGTTCAAGCACTTTGCCTTGTCGTCGCGGCTGAGACTCCAGGCACGACTCGAGGCATTCAATGCCCTGAACAGGGTGCAGTTCGGTTCGCCCAACACCAGCGTCACATCCGGTTCGTTCGGAGTCGTTACATCGCAGGCCAACGCCCCCCGACAACTGCAGTTCGGGATCAAGGCATTGTGGTGAGGCTGTGGCCGTCGCGCGAAGCGCGTAATAAGCGCGTGGGAGTGGCCGGAATCAGGAGCCGCCTCACTAGGCGGATCGTTCTCACGAATCATCGCGGCGAGCGCCAGCGAGCCGTGGGAGGCGGTGGGGGTGGGGCCCCACCGCACATTAATCAATGAAGGAGAGATCATGAAACCAGCCGTGCTCGTCAGTCTGTGCGTCATCGTCCTGCCGGTCGTGACGCTTGCGCAGTCCCCGAAGGCCGCCACTTACATCACCGACGAAGAGGTAAAGGCCGTCAACGCCACTCCCGGGGTCGATCGTCAGATCCGCGTCGTCGACATCGGCAACGAGAACTTCGCGGTCGGCGTCATTCATCGCGTGGCTCCCGGGGCCGGACGCGGCGCAGGTCGCGGCGGAGCCGGTGCGGCGGGAGCGCGCGGCGCAGCGCCAGCGCCCGAACCGTGCGGAGAACAGGCCGCGACCGCTCCACCCACCGGCACGCCGACCGGCATCGCGCACGACGTGCAGACCGAGGGCTACATCATCATTTCGGGCAGCGGAACGCTCGTGACCGGCGGGCGCATTGTCAACGGCCGCAAGTCGGCGCCCGACAGCACCGTGACGAGGGAGCTGAACGGCCCATCATGCAGCGGGCCGATCGTCGGCGATGACGTGGTGAAGCGGGCCGTCAAGACCGGCGACATCATTATCATTCCGGCCGGTGTGCCCCACGGCTGGACGGGCATCACCGATCATGTGGACTACCTGAGCCTCCGGCCGTCCGGCCGCGCGCTGCAGGCCGGCTACGTGCACCCGGCGATCAAAAAATGACTCGTAGAGTCCGGCTTTAGCCGGACCAATGCTGAGGTGGCGATGTCTCTGCTGCGCTCGCCTCTGTCGTCGTCGCGGCGGCCTCTCTCGTCGTGGCTTCCGCCTGAACCTTGTGGAAAACGCGGGTCGTCCATGCGTTTTCCACAGGTTCCTTTAGGCGGAAGAGTGCTCGCGGCGACTTTCGTGATCGTGCTGTCCGCCTCGCTTCGCCCGGGCGCCGACGTCGATCGCGCGAAGCTCGCCACCGCCTTCCCAGCCGTCGACCGACTCTTCCAGGGCTTCGCGACGCAGGCCCACGTTCCCGGCGCCGCATGGGGAATCGTCGTCGACGGCGAGCTCGCGCACACCGGGGTGATTGGCTTCCGCGACGTGGACGCCCGAGCACCGGTCACGGCGGAGTCGGTCTTCCGCATCGCGTCGATGACAAAAAGCTTCACGGCGATGGCCATCCTCAAGCTGCGCGACGAGGGAAAGCTGTCGCTCGACAACCCGGCGGAGCGATATGTCGCCGAGCTGAAGAGTCTGAAGTATCCGACGAGCGACTCGCCGCACATCACGATTCGTCATCTGCTGACGCATTCGGAAGGCTTTCCCGAAGACAACCCCTGGGGCGATCGCCAGCTC
>JACQTH010000082.1 GCA_016210935.1 Acidobacteriota bacterium
CCCGCTCGCCCCGCTCGCCCCGCTCGCCCCGCTCGCCAATGACGGTGACGGGGACCGATCGCCAGCCTCGCGCGATGAGGTCGTCGTACGCCGATGGATCGTCGTCGACGTTGCGTTCGACAAAGGCGCGGCCGTTTCGTGAAAGAAACTCTTTCACCCGCTGGCAGGGCGTTCAAGCGGAGCCGGTGAAGACAGTGATTGCCACAGAAGTCATAAGGGCTAGGGACTGGGGGCGAGTGAATGGCCGCGATTCCGGTCCCGAGTCCCTTGTTTCGCTATCGTTATCAGATCGGAGAGCAACGCGTACGCCGTCTGGGTCAAACCGCCATCGAGCTGCAGGATGCCGACCGTTCCGAGGACGTCGGTTTCCAGCAGCAGGCCGTTCTGCAGGCCGTCGAGCTGCGCCAGCGGATCGCCTGGATGCAGCTCCTCCGGCGCCACGCGACCGAGGAGCAGCCCTCCCTCGCGCTGTGCGGAGGCGACCAGGCGGATCCGCCGGCCGCGCGCGCGCGCATCATGCACACGATCGGGCGTGATCGCCCGGATGCCTTCGCGGGCGACGGTCAGCGGCGTCGCGTCGCCGTCCATCAGAACATTGATGAGCGCCGCCGTTTTGGCCGCCGCGTCCCACCCATCCTCGTCGTGTGAAGCGTCGGCTTCGGCGATTCCGGCGCGCTGCATCTCCGTGAGGGCGTCGTGGTAGGTGCGCCCGCGCTCCATGGCCGTCAGGATGAAGTTCGTGGTCGCGTTGACCACGCCTCGAAACCGCAGAATCTCGCACGCCGGCAGCGTCTCCCGCACCAGATTGAAGATGGGGATTCCATCCATTACCGCGCCTTCGAAGAAGAAGCGCCGGCCGGCTGCCGCCGCGCGAGCCGCCAGGTCGCGATAGCCGAAGGCGACCGGTGCCTTGTTCGCCGTGATGACGTGCGCGCCGGCCAGCAGCGCCTCGCGCACGTGGTCGATGGCGGGGAAGCCGCCGTTCGTCACGTCGAGCGGCGTGGTTTCAATCAGCACGACACGGCCTTCGGCGCAGGCCGTGGCCGTGTGGTGCCGGGCCTCTGAGAGCAACCAGGAGTAATCACGCCCGGCTCGATCACGGTCTGTTCCGTCGATCGACGAGCCGCTCGCGTATCGGTCCAACAGGACGGCAGTCGACAGCCCGTTCGGATCGAACGCTGCTCCGTGCCGCGCGGTGGTCACGCCGACAATTCGACAGCGGACGTCGTGGCGGTCGTGCAAGACGGACGCGCGTTCGTCGAGCAGCTTGACGAAGCGCCGCGCCACATGGCCGAAGCCGACGAGGAGGAGATCGAGATACATCGTTACAGTTGGTGAGTTGGTGTCACCAATTCATCCGCTCGCCAACTCGCTAATTCCTATCAGCAGCTCGTGAAGCCGCGCCAGGCCCTGCTTCAGGTACTCGGTTTCAGGGCCGAAGCCGATTCGAAGATAGCGATCCATGCCGAAGTGTTCGCCCGGCACAATCAGCACGCTCTTGGTACGGCGCAGCTCGGTCACGAGCTCGAGCGAGCTGATGGGCGTACGATACCGCACGTACATGATGGCGCCCGCCTCGGGCGGCACGAACGAGAACGTCTCGGCGCGCTCCGACAGCCAGCCGCTGATCACCGGCAGATTCGTGCGCAGGATCGCACGGGTCCTGGTGAGGATCCGCGCCCGCCGTTCCGGCACGAGCGCGACGCGGGCGAGCCGATCGCTGAGCGCGCCCGGGGCGATGGTCGTGTAGTCGTGATACGACCAGAAACCGGCGACGACCGCTTCGGGTGCGACGATCCAGCCGATTCTCAGGCCCGGTAGGCCATACGCTTTCGAGAGCCCGCTGGTGATGATCGCCCGCTCGTAGCGCCCCCAGACCGATGCGGTCTCAACCCCGTCCAGCTCCGCGCCGCGATAAATCTCGTCGGACAGAATCCAGCTGCCGTGTCTGGCGGCGATGCGGCAGATCTCGTCGAGCTCCGCGGCGCCGACGCGCGCCCCCGTCGGATTGTTCGGATTGCAAATCACTATCAGGCGGGTGCGATGGGTGACGAGCGACGCGAGGCGATCCAGATCGACGCGCCAGCCGCCGTCACGTTCCGCCATCGGCCACTCGCGCACGATGCCGCCGAACCCCTTCGCGAGACCGAACGTCTGCATGTAATTCGGAACCATCACGACGACTTCATCGCCGGGGCTCACCAGGTTCCACGTCGCGATGAAGTTCGCTTCCGATCCACCGTTGGTGACCTCAATCTGATCGACGGTCGCGCCGGGGTAGAACGTCGCAATGGCGCGCCGAAGATCGACGGTGCCGTTCGACTGCGTATATGCCAGTTCCTGCCCGAGCACCGCGTCGCGATCCGCTGGATCGTCCAGCAGCTCCTCCAGCCTCATCGGATGCACGCCGCTTTCCGACAGGTTGAAGTCCACCAGGTTCTCGTAGGTGGACTGCATCCGTTCCATCTCGAACTGATCGATTCGCATGGGAGGACTATAGCGTTCTTGACAGCCTTCCGGCGCGCTGGTTAAACTCCGACCTAAAGGGTCGCATTTGCGCCCGGCCGAATATGACGTCCATTCTCGAGCCTGCCAGCACGTCGGTCGCCGACCTCATCGGCAACACGCCGCTGGTCCGTCTGCTGCGGATCGAGCGCGACTGCCCGGGCGTCGAGCTGTACGCCAAGGCGGAATGGCAAAACCCGGGGGGATCCGTCAAGGATCGCGCCGCGGCCCGCATGATCGCGGAAGGAGAGCGCTCGGGAGCGTTGCAGCCCGGGAAAGTGGTGCTGGATGCGACCTCGGGCAACACCGGGATCTCGTACGCGATGCTCGGCGCCGCGAAGGGCTTTCGCGTCACGCTGTGCCTGCCGACCAATGCGAGTCCCGAGCGGAAGCGGACGCTTCGCGCCTACGGGGCCCAGCTCGTGCTGACCGATCCGCTCGAAGGATCCGACGGCGCCATTCGGAAGGCGCGCGAGCTCTATGCGGCCGATCCCGACCGGTATTTCTATCCTGACCAGTACAACAACGATGCGAACTGGCAGGCGCACTACGACACGACGGGCGTTGAGATCCTGGAACAGACGGGCGGCCGGCTGACGCACTTCGTCGCGGGTCTCGGCACGAGTGGAACCTTCGTCGGCACGGGACGAAGGCTGCGCGGGGCCGATCCGCGGATCCGATTGATCTCGGTTCAGCCCGACGGACCGCTCCACGGCCTCGAGGGCCTGAAGCACATGGAATCCGCCATCGTCCCGGGGATCTACGACCCCGATGTGGCGGACGAGAATCTCTTCGTCAGCACGGAACGCGCCTATGGGTTGGTGCGACGCCTGGCCGCGGAGGAAGGATTGCTCGTCGGCGTCTCGAGCGGCGCAGTTCTCGCCGCCAGCCTGGACGTTGCGGCACGCATCCATCAGGGCGTGATTGTCATGATCTTTCCGGACGGTGGCAGCAAGTATCTGTCAGAAGAGTTTTGGGAAGGCGAATGAGGTTCGTGGAACCCGAAGCCATCACGCTGACGCCGGATGTCTCGCGGGTCATTCGCGAGCATGGGGAAGAGGCGTATCCTTTCGAGTGTTGCGGTGCGCTCATCGGCCGTGGCGCTTCCATCGTCGAGGCCCTGCCGCTTCCCAATACGACCCCCGAGGGTCCGCGGCGCCGGTTTCTCGTGAGCCCTGAGGACTATCAAGCGGCGGAAGCCGCGGCTGTGTCGCGGAACGCCGAGCTTATCGGCTTTTATCATTCGCATCCGGATCATCCGGCGAGGCCGTCGCAGTACGATCTGGATCACGCGTGGCCGTTTTTCTCGTACGTCATCGTGTCGGTCCTGAACGGAACGGCCGGAGAGGTCACCGCGTGGCGCCTCGCCGACGACCGATCCGCGTTTGAGGAACAATTGCTGGCGCCGGCGGACACCGAGCCGCCCGTCGCACAGGTTTACTCGTAGGAGATCCGTCATGCCAAGCAAAGTGCTGATTCCGACGCCGCTCCGCCCGTATACGAACAGGCAGGAAGCGGTGGAAATCGAGGGCGCGACGGTGGGTGAGCTGCTGACCAATCTCACCACGCGATACAAGGATCTTCGCCGGCACCTCTACACCGAGGACGGGCGGTTGCGCAATTTCGTCAACGTCTATCTCAACGATGAGGACATCCGGTATCTGGACCGCGAGAACACAGTGGTGGCGACGGGCGACACGATCAGCATCATCCCGTCGGTGGCCGGTGGCGCCTCCTCGTGGCTTCAGCCTTCACCCTTCGACGATGCTCAGGGTGCCCCGAGCGCTGGTCGAGGGGCAGGTGGAAGCGCGGTGGTCGATCTGCCCGACCTCACGAACGATGAAATCAAGCGGTACAGCCGGCATCTGATCATGCCGGAGGTCGGGATGGATGGACAGCGCAAGCTCAAGGCGGCGCGTGTCCTCTGCATCGGCGCCGGCGGTCTCGGATCGCCGGTCGCGATGTACCTCGCCGCGGCCGGCGTGGGCACGATCGGGCTCATCGATTTCGACACCGTCGACTTCAGCAATCTCCAGCGCCAGATTCTGCACGGCACGCCGGATGTCGGCCGGCCGAAGCTCGTGTCGGCGCGCGAGCGGCTCAATGCGCTCAACCCCGAAGTGAAGATCGAGACCTTCGAGGAGGCGCTGACCTCGAAGAACGCGCTGCAGCTCTTCAAGGATTTCGACGTCATCGTCGACGGGACGGACAACTTTCCCACGCGCTATCTGGTGAACGATGCCTGCGTGCTGCTGAAGAAGCCGAACGCCTATGGCAGCATCTTCCGGTTCGAAGGCCAGGCCTCGGTCTTCGCGGCGGCCGACGGTCCGTGCTATCGCTGCCTCTACCCCGAGCCGCCGCCCCCGGGGCTCGTCCCGAGCTGTGCGGAAGGTGGCGTCCTGGGCGTGTTGCCTGGAGTCATCGGCACGATTCAGGCCACCGAGACGTTGAAGCTGCTGCTCGGCGCCGGCGATCCGTTGATCGGCCGCCTCCTGGTGTTTGATGCGTTGCGGATGCGTTTCCGGGAGCTGCGGCTTCGCCGCGATCCGGAATGCCCCGTCTGCGGCGATCGGCCGACCGTGCGGGAGTTGATCGACTACGACCAGTTCTGCGGGGTTCGGCCGCACCCCGCGCACCCGCCTGTGCCGAGCGCCGACGAGATCCTGGTCGAAGATCTTCACATGCGGATCCTCCAGGGCGACGCGCCGTTCATCCTCGACGTGCGCGAGCCGCAGGAGTATCAGATCAACCGCATCACCGGGTCGAAGCTGATTCCACTCGGCGAGCTGTCGCATCGCGTCGACGAGCTCGAGCCGTCACGCGAGATCGTCGTCCACTGCAAATCGGGGGTCCGCAGCGCCAAAGCCGCCGAGCTGCTGCGCTCGCGCGGCTTTACGAACGTGAAGAACCTGCGCGGCGGGATTATCGCGTGGGTCGACCGGGTCGATCCGAGTCAGCCGAAGTACTGAATGGTCACGGGAGTCGGGATTGGGGATTTGGGAGTCGAAAGAAAGGCAACCGCGGAGCGTGCAGAGCACGCGGAGATCATTGAATTGGGTACTCTCTGGGAGCCCAGCGTTCTTTCCGGTTGCATGTTTCACGAATCCCGAACCCCGAATCCCGAACCCCGTGTAGAATCCACGCGATGCTCCGGCTCTCCAAAAAGGCCGACTACGGGTTGATTGCCATGAAGCATCTGGCGCTGCGCAAGCATTCCTCCAGCGCGCGCGAGATTGCGGAGCAATACGATATTCCCGTCGAATTGATGGCCAAGGTGCTGCAGCGCCTGGTCCGTAAGGGGCTGCTCGTTTCGCAGCAGGGGACCCGGGGCGGATACGCGCTGGCCAGATCACCGGGCGCCATCTCGATCGCCGATGTGATTCAGGCCATCGACGGGCCGGTGACGATGACCGCCTGTTCGGTCAGCGATGAGGAGTGCGACCAGTACTCGAAGTGCAATGTTCGAGATCCGCTGTGGCGGATCAAGGAGCGCATCGTCACGGCGCTCTCGACGTGCACCATCGCCGAGATGGCTGCCGACACCGCCGACGCGGACCTCGGCGTCGCCCGTCCGGTGACGGTCCACGTGCGGCACTAGCCGTGCAAGCACGGCTAGCGAAGCGTAGCTGGTCGGTCTGAAGCGAAGCTTCGCTAGGTCCACGAATCCCGAACCCCGAACCCCGAATCCCGAGTCGCCAATGGCAGGCCCCATCTATCTCGACTACAACGCCACGACGCCCGTCGATCCGCGCGTGCTCGAGGCGATGCTGCCGTACTACCGTGAGCACTTCGGCAACGCGGCGAGCCGCCAGCACGCTTTTGGGTGGAAGGCGCAAGAGGCCGTCGATCGGGCGCGGTCCCAGATTGCGGCGCTGATCGGCGCCGACAGCAAGGAAATCGTCTTCACGAGCGGCGCGACGGAATCGGACAACCTGGCGGTGAAAGGCGTCGCACGGGCGATGTGCGCGCAGGGCGATCACATCATCACCGTCACGACCGAGCACAAGGCGGTGCTGGACAGTTGTCGCGAGCTCGAACTCGAGGGTTTTTCGGTGACGTATCTGTCCGTTGATGGGGCCGGGTTCGTGGAGCCTGAGGCCGTTCGGTGGGCGATGACGCCGCGGACCATCCTTATCAGCGTGATGGCCGCCAACAACGAGACGGGTGTCCTGCAGCCGATCGCGCACATTGGCCGGATCGCGCGCGAGGCTGGCGTGTTGTTTCACACCGACGCCGTGCAGGCCGCAGGGAAGGTGCCCTTCAACGTGGCTCAAGCGCAGGTCGACCTCGCCTCCATCACCGCACACAAGATGTACGGGCCGAAAGGAATCGGTGCGCTGTACATTCGGCGTCGCACGCCGCGTATCCCTCTTGCGCCGCTCGTCCACGGCGGCGGCCAGGAGCAGGGGGTCCGGTCGGGCACGTTGAACGTGCCCGGGATTGTTGGGTTCGGACGTGCCGCCGAGATTGCGGCCGCGGAGCTCTCGACGGAAGGCGCGCGCCTGTCGCATCTTCGCGATCGGCTCTGGGATCGATTGTCATCGACGCTGTCGGATGTCAGCCTCAATGGGTCGGCGCGCTCACGTTTGCCGCATACGTTGAACGTGAGCTTCGGAGGCGTCGAGGGACAGGCCTTGATGCTCGGCCTGGAAGGTCTCGCGGTCTCTTCGGGGGCCGCGTGCACATCGGCGGCGGCCGAGCCCTCGCACGTGCTGAAGGCCCTGGGCGTCCCTGATGATCTCGCGCGCGTCGCTGCGATTCAGCCTCGGTCGATTCACCACCGCTGAAGAGATCGACGCCGCTGCGGCCAAGCTGGTCGCGGTGGTCACTCATCTGCGCCAGAACGCTCCCGCTTTCGAGTTCGACTGAACATCCAGACTTATAATGAAGGTGGGACGTCTCAAGAAGCTGGGCGGGCGGACATGAACTGGCACCGTGCGGGAGGTTCGGACCCCTATACGGCTTTCGAGAATTCTGTTCTCGTCGGTGAGCGCCGTATAGCGGTCCTAGGCGCGCACAGCGCGCCTGCGAGGGAGCGGCGCGGGGCATGGGGCCCCCGCAAGCGACCGAGCCGGGGTGTGGGGCAGAGCCCCACGTTAGTTGTCTTGCTGCTGCTTCTGGCGGCGCCAGGGTTCGCCCAGACGCCGCAGGATCCACCGGCGAACGATCCCCCGGCAAAGCCTGATCCGACAGGTGTGGCCCGAGTCGATGTCGACGAGCTGCCGATCTCGATCGCAAGAATCCAACGCAAGCTCGCACAGACACCTCCCTCATCGCGGTCAGGGCTCAAGCTCGAATACTACGTGGAGGTCGTCGGGAAGGCGCCTCCGATCGACGTGTTCGGCACCTTCGATGTCAAGAACGGCCCTGTCCCCTGGGCCGGCATGACGCACCGTGAGTTCCTCGATTTGGTCACGCCGCAGGAATTCCGCAGCCCCCCGATGGATTTTTCCGCGTTCTTCAGGTGGCTCTCCGAGAAGCTCGAGAAGAAAGCCAAACAGTAGCGTGGTGTCCAGGGTCGTGTCATGGGGTTGATGGCCGGCGTGCGCGGTGTGCTGCACCACCGGATGCGCGCCTATTACGTCGCGATCGTTGGCGGATCGCTGTTGATCGTCAGCGCCTTCCTGCCATGGGTGTTCCTCGGCGACGCGGGGGCTGGCGGGTTTCCTGACGGCGCCGCGCTCTGGATTCTGGGGCTCGGGTTCGCGGCCGTCACGCTGGCGGTGCTGAGCGTCATCACACGGAAGAACTCCCGACACCCGCTGCTCGTCGTCGGTCTCGCCGCGCTCGGGATCATGTTCATGGCGGAGCGGTGGATGGCGCGCGTCATCAGCGAACGGGCGTGGGCGCGGTCGCAGGCGGTGGCGATCGTGGATCACACCAAGGCGGTCGATCCGCCCCGGACGACCCTGGGGAGCGGCCTCTACGTCGGCCTGGCGGGCGCGGCGATGCTGGTCCTGTTCGGGCTGACGATCGTCGTTCGGAAAGCGTCCCGCCCCTACAGCGTCCCTGAAGACGACGACGTGCCGTAATGGGCAGGCAGGGCTGGTGAGGCCGGTAAGGCGGGTGGGGGCGGGCGGACAAGAGGGCTGGTGGGCTGGCGGCGCGAGTGAACGCGAGGACACGTGACGACGTACCCAACTTAACTCGCCGGGCCGCCCGCTCGCCGTTCCTGCCCTATCAGCCCTGCGTTCCCTACCAGCCCTACCTGCCCCACCAACCTCACCTGCCCTCTTGACATCTCTCCTACTATTTACTAAATACTTAGTAGACATGCGCCGCCCCCATCCGACCCTCACGCCGCAGGAGCTCGCCATCATGAAGGTCGTCTGGCGGCTGGAGGCCGCCACGGTTCGGGACGTCTACGAGGCGCTCCGGGCCCGGCGGCCGATCGCCTACACGACCGTCATGACGATGATGCGGATTCTCGAGGAGAAGGGATACTTGAAGAAGACGCGCGCCGACCGGGCGTACCTGTATCGGCCCGCGCGGCCGCGGAAGCAGGTCGTCGGGTCGATGGTCCGTGACTTCATCGACCGCGTGTTCGA
>JACQTH010000040.1 GCA_016210935.1 Acidobacteriota bacterium
CGGTCAGGTTTGGCGAGACCGAGCTGACCTTCGACGAGCTCGCCAGGATCGGACCCGGGTCGGTCATCGATCTCGCGCGCGCACCCGACGATCCCGTGGAGGTTCTCGTGAACGACAAGCTCGTCGCGCGCGGGGAAGTGGTGGTGGCCGGCGGACATTACGGCGTGCGCGTCACGGAAGTCCTCAGCAGCGCAGAGCGGATGCGCAGCGTGGCGAGCTAGCCGTGCTTGCACGGCCACAAGGTGTATGAATGTGTCACATTTGCCTTGCAAGCCCGGCTTAGGAGAAAGAATGACTTATGCGTTGGCGATCGGGGTCGTCGTCATGACGGTGCAGGCCTGGCTGTTGTGGAGGCTGTCGCGCCAGATGGGAGAGGCGGCCCGAGTCGGCACACGAATGACCACGCTGGGTGAAGCGCTCTCGCTGCTCACCGAGACCAGCGAAGCGGGCTTTGCGGCGCTGGCGAAGGAGCTCAACCGGATTGCTGACGAGCGCCGGCCGGGCCCTCCGCCGCGCGCGCCGCAGCGCGACGGGACAGGGCGGCGATCCTCGAAGCACGTCTCGCGGCATGGGAGGAACAACGACGCGGTGACGTCCCGGCTGATCGCCGCCACGCGTCGTGGGAAGTCGCTGCAGGAGGTCGCCGCCGCGGAGCGTGTCTCGGAAGGTGAGGCTCGTCTGCGGCTCACGTTGGCGGAGGAGATGCAGAAGCTAGGAGCAGGAGCTAGGAGCTAGGAGCAGGAGCTAGAAGCCCGAAGGAGAACGACATGCCAGGCGGCGCGTACATCGCACTGAGTGGTCTGAAGACACGAATGGAACAGATCGATCGTGTGGCCACCGACATCGCCAATGGTGCCACCTCCGGCTACAAGTCGCAGCGGGCGACGACGATGGCGGCCGAGCGCGAGCGTTTCGACGCGGCGCTGCAATCGGCCATCGATGTCATGCAGGGACCCGCGGCCGTCGACTTCCGCCCGGGAGACGTGGCGCCCACCGGCCGGGATCTGGATTTTGCGATCGAAGGGCCGGGCTTCTTCGTGATCGAAACGCCGGGCGGCTTGCGCTACACGCGCAGCGGCCATTTCTCCAGGCTCGTGGACGGCACGCTCGTGACGCCGGGAGGCCACATGGTGCAGGGGGAAGACGGACCGCTGCGGCTCGAGGACGGCCCGATTTCCATCGGGCCCGACGGCACGCTGCGCGCCAACGGCAAGGTTGCCGGGAAGCCCAAGGTGGTGGACTTCGACAATTACGGGATGTTGGCCCGCGTCGATGGATCGAGCTTCCGTGTTCCCAATGATGACGCGGCCGAGCCGGCGGAGAATTCGCGCGTGACATCCGGAGTGCTCGAGCAATCGAACGTGTCGATCGCGGAACGGATCGCCGAGCTGACGGAGGTCTCACGCAGCTTCGAAGCCCTGCAGCGTGGCATCACCACGCTCATGAACGACATCGACGGGCGGGCCATCACTGAACTTGGGCGACGGTAAGAGTTGGGGAGAAGGAGTTAGGAGGAGCCACTGATGATTCGAGCCTTATACACGGCGGCGAGCGGCATGGCCGCCCAGCAGAGCAACATCGACAATGTCGCGCACAACCTCGCCAACGTGAACACCACCGGCTTCAAGAAGAGCCGCATGGAGTTCGAGGATCTGGTGTACCAGCAGACCAAGACCGCGGGCTCACTGACGTCGACCTCGGGCGAGGCGCCGATCGGCTTCGAAGTCGGGCTCGGCACGCGTCCGGTCGCCACCGCCCGGGACTTTGGTACAGGCAACCTGCGCGTGACCAACGGCCCACTCGATCTCGCGCTCGAAGGCCGCGGCTTTTTCCAGCTGTCTCTTCCCGACGGACAAACCGGCTACACCCGCGCCGGCGCGCTGCATCTGAGCGCGGACGGTGCGCTCGTGACGTCCGAGGGGTATCCGCTGGAGCCGGCGATCACGATTCCGCCCAACGCCGCCTCCATCGCGGTGTCGCGAGATGGCATCGTGTCCGTGATGATTCCCGGGGAGTCGGCCGCCCAGCAAGCGGGGACCATCGAGCTCGCCTCGTTCCAGAACCCGGCCGGCCTGCGGGCGGTCGGGGGCAACATCTTCGTGCCGACGACGGCGTCCGGCGAGCCGACGACGGGGGCGCCCGGAACCGAGTCGCTGGGCAGCATCGCGCAGGGATTCCTCGAAGAGTCGAACGTCAGCGTGGTCGAAGAGATGGTGAATCTGATCCTCGGGCAGCGCGCGTACGAAGCGAATGCGCGCGTCGTCAAGGCCGCCGACGAGATGCTGAGCAATGTCAACAACATGGCGCGGTAGCGTCGCCCTCTTCGCGCTGATGTCGTGTGTCCTAGTGTCCGCCCAGCCACGCGTCCGACCGGCGAGGGTCGTTCGAAGCGGCGAGGTGGTCGTCACGCGCGCGGTGATTGGCGGCGTGGAGGCGACCGGCTCCGCCCTCGCCCAGCAAAGTGGCGCGCTCGGCGATGTCATTCGCGTCATCAATCGCGAGAGCCGACGGTCCTTCAAAGGGCGCATCGTCGCGCCAGGTCAGGTCGAGGTGCTGAATGAGCGGTAATGACAGGGTTCTGGGGGGAAGGTGCAAGGTGCCAGGTGCAAGGTGCAGCGTGCAAGGTGCAGGGTGCCAGGTGTCAGGTGCAGCGTGCAGGGTGCCAGGTGCAGAGAAGGTGCAGGGTGCCAGGCGCAACGCACTCGCCGGTGTCCTGCTGGCGGCGGCCATGGTGGTGTGTCTCGAGGCGCAGCCGCAGAATCCGCAGAAACCCGCGCCGCCGCAGGCGACTGACAATTACAACGAGATGTACCAGCGCTACCTCGAATCCGCGCGCGCGCTGCCGCCTTCCGGTTCGCAGACGCCTGATATCGCATGGATGATCTCGCTCGCCAGCGATCCGCGCGCGAGTCGGGTCAACGATCTCGTCACCGTTCGCGTCATCGAAAGCATCGTCGCGGTGGGATCGGCCGACTCGTCTCTGGCCAAGAGCAGCAGCGGCTCGGCATCGGCCGCGAATTTCTTCGGCCTCGAGGACAAGCTGCCGAGCTGGCTCGATCCGACCAATCTGGCCAACGCGTCGAGCAAGACGGACTTTCAGGGCAGTGGGAAGACCACCCGGACGGGAGAGCTGACAGCCACCATCACCGCTCGTGTGGTGGAAGTCCTTCCCAACGGCGATCTCGTGCTCGAGGGCGCTCGCGAGATTGACATCAACGGCGATCGCCAGATTGTC
Organism: Acidobacteriota bacterium; assembly: GCA_016210935.1. GTDB lineage: Bacteria > Acidobacteriota > Vicinamibacteria > Vicinamibacterales > JACQTH01 > JACQTH01. The sequence goes on from JACQTH010000040.1 coordinate 3,236, forward strand.
GTCCTGACCGGCGTCGTGCGGCAGACCGATATCGCGCCCCACAACGTCGTGTTCTCGACGTCGATCGGGCAGCTCCGGATCCGGTACTTCGGCCGCGGGCTCATCAAGGACAACCTGCAGCCGGGATGGTTGATCCGGATTCTCAACAAGATCTTCTGACGAGGTACGCGGGATGATGCGCAAACGTTTCGCGCTGGCATTATCGATCGTCGCCGTCCTGGCGGTGGACAGCCCGACGCGCGCTCAGGAGGGAGCGGTTCGGATCAAGGACGTGGCCACCCTGCAGGGCGCGCGATCACAGCCGCTCGTCGGCTATGGGTTGGTCGTCGGCCTCAACAAAACCGGCGACCGCCGCCAGACGCTCTTTTCCGCCCAGACACTCGCCAACATGCTGCTCCGATTTGGCGTCGTCGTGCCCGGCGAGGAGATCAAGGTGGAGAATATCGCCGCGGTGATGATCACGACCGATCTGCCGCCGTTTGCGCGACCGGGCGCGCGCCTCGACGTCACCGTGTCGTCGGTGGGCGACGCCAGGAGCCTGCAGGGTGGCACACTGCTGCCGGCCCCACTGCGGGCGCCTGACGGGACGGTCACGGCGCTCGCGCAAGGCCCGCTCACCATTGGCGGCTTTGGCGGCGGCAAAGGCGACAACAGCGTTCAGGTCAACCACCTGACGGTGGGACGGGTGCCGAACGGTGCGGTGCTGCAGGTGGCGCACCCGCTCGACCTGCAGTCTCGCGACTCGATTCTGCTCGCGCTCAACGAGGCCGATTTCGGCACCGCGCGGCGCGTGGCGGAAGCCATTGCCGCCGAGCTCGGCCAGGAATCGGCGCACGCTGTCGACGCGGCCACTGTGGCCGTTCGCGTCCCCACGGACTACCGCACGGCCATTGCGGATTTACTGGCGCGACTGGAAGTTCTCACGGTTCGGGTCGACGCGCCGGCGAGGGTTGTGATCAACGAACGAACAGGGACGGTGGTCGTTGGCGCGAACGTGCGGATTGGTCCGGCAGCCGTTGCGCATGGGAACCTGTCGGTGCGAATCAGAACGCAGTTTGGCGTCTCGCAACCGGGCCCCCTGTCGCGAGGCCAGACAGTCGTCGTCCCCGACCAGCAGGTGGAGGTCGTCGAAGGCAACGCCCAGTTGATGGAGCTGCAGGAAGGGACAACGCTCGATGCCGTGGTACGGGCGCTCAACGCGCTTGGGGCCTCGCCGCGGGACATCATTGCAATCATGCAGGCGCTCAAGGCGGCCGGCGCGCTGCGGGCGGAGCTGGTGATCATCTAATGGCGAACGATCCGATCCGCTTGCGGCCGGACACCGCGACCGAGTTTCTCCGGATGGCGCCGAATCTCGCGGGGGAACTGGTACGACTGAACGCCGACCGTACCCGCGACAGTGACGAAACGGCAAAGCTTGCCGAGGTTGCACGAGAATTCGAGGCGCTGCTGCTTGCCCAATTGTTGAACCAGATGCGGCAGTCGGTGTTCTCGGAAGACGAGGAGGACGGGTTTGGATCGGAGACGATGCTGGACACCGTTCACGCGGAGATGGCGAGGCACTTGAGCCGCAGGGGCGGGATTGGCCTCGCCGAATCGCTCATTCGTGGTCTCGAACGACGACAGGAGGGGGTCCAGACGCCACAGGAGCCCGACTTCAGCCTGCCGAATTCCGGCGTCAACGTGTCGCCAACACCAGCAATCCCCGCCTCGCTCGGGCGCGCCGCATCTTCGCCTGAACCCGCGAACATGGTCCGCCTTCCGGTAACTGATCAGGTGTCGTCGGCCTTCGGATGGCGCAGCGATCCCTTTACCGCGCAACCGAAGTTTCACGCCGGCGTCGATTTCGCCGCCGCCTATGGGTCGATCGTGCCAGCGCCGGCGGAAGGGCGTGTCATCTTTGCCGGCGAGCAGTCTGGCTATGGCCTGGCCGTCGTCGTGGAGCACCGCCCGGGCCTGCAGACCCGATACGCGCATCTGTCCTCCATGGACGTCCAGGAGGGCGACCGCGTCGGCGCGGGACAACCGGTCGGCCGGGTGGGTCAGAGCGGACGGGCGAGGGGCACGCATTTGCACTTCGAGGTCATCCAGGACGGCCAGCGGGTCGACCCGATGGCGGTCGCGTCCGCTCAATCCCCGTCGTTCTTAAAGAAAATGCCTCCGGATGCCGATTTCTTCTCCGGTCGGGATCCGTCTGCCCCGACGTTACCAGGAGCTGACCATGAAGATTGATGGCGGAGCCCCAAGCCTGGATCCCGCCGCGGCTCGGCGTGCCGAGGATGCGGCGGCGGCCGGAAAAGCGCGTGGCGGCAGGCCCCGTGAGGCCGGCGCGCCCGACGATGGCGACCGGGTTGAACTGTCCGCCGACGCGGCGTTCGTCAGCGGCGCAATCCGGGCGGCGGCCAGCGCTCCGGACATCCGACAGGACGTGGTTGATCGGCTGCGGGCCAAGTTGGCCGCCGGCGAGATTGGGAGCGATGCGGAGCGTCTGGCGGAGCGGATTATCGACTCGCTGCTGAAGGTAGAGGAATAGCCGTGCTTGCACGGCCGGCAGGGTACGAATGTCTCGACTTCTGCCGTGCAACCACGGCTTAGGAGCGAAGCTTCGTTATGACCGATCTCGAAAGGATTCGCAGCATTCGCGTCGCCCTCGAGCATCTGGCGGCCATGCTGGTGACGCCGAATCTGGAGGGACTTCTCGAATCGGAGTCGCGCTTGCGACTGCTGGCCGGCAACTTGCCGTCCGGCCGGATTGACGCCGGCGATCGGGAAACGGCGGTGCACGAGCTGGCGGGCGCTCGTGAAGCGCTCATCAGATGCCGGCAGCTTGGAGTGTCTCTGATGGAGTTCGTCCGGTTGTCGTTCGACGCACGGGGCGAAACGCCCGGCTACGGCCGCCGTGCCGGCAGCATGCCATGGCTGCGGGCGTTTGACGCAAGAGGATAACGGTGTCAGGACTTCTGGGGAGCCTCGCGGCGGCCGCGCGTGCGCTCGAGGCGCAGCGCTTCGGCCTCGATACGGTCGGCCACAACATCGCCAACGTCAATACCCCCGGCTTCACGCGCCGTGAGGTGGTGTTCGGCGCGGTGGCGCCCCCCGATCAATGGAGCGCGGGTGGAGGCGTCGAGGTGGTGGCGCTGCGCGCGGCTCGCGACCAGCTCATCGAGCGGCGGTTGTTCTTCGAGCAGCCGGCCGAGCAGCGCGAAGCGGCCGTCGCCGATGCTCTCGGGGTGGTCGAGGCGGCGATCGGCGAGCCTGGGACGTCGCTCGACGCGCGATTGTCGGCATTCTTCGACGCGTGGGGTGTGCTGGCCACCGATCCGACCTCAGGGTCCGCACGCCAGGAAGTGATTCTCCAGGGGCAGTCGCTGGCGACCTCGTTTCGCACGATCGCAGGCCGCCTGAGCGACGCGCAGCGTGACGCGGACACCCAGATCCGCAGCCTCGTCGAGCGCATCAACGATCTCGCCGGCCGTATCGCGAGTCTCAATGGCGCGATTGGCGGGGAGGCGCAGGCTGGCGCGCTGCTGCACTTTCAGGATCAGCAGACCGAGCTGGTACAGGAGCTGTCCGGGCTGATCGACATCCAGACGCTGCGTCGCGCAGACGGCGGTCTTGACATCTCCTTCGGCAACGGACGGGCGCTCGTGATCGGCGCGCAGACGTACGCCGTGGGCATTAATTCCACGGCGCCTTCGGGCTACGCCGCGCTGACCAGCGGCGGCGTGGACGTCACCGCCGAAGTCACCAGCGGCAAAGTCGGTGGATTGCTGCGCGTCCGAGACGTGCTCGTCCCCGACTACAAGAACAGGCTCGATACGCTCGCGTACGAAGTCGTCTCGCGCGTGAACACCACCCATCAGGCGGGGTTCGATCTGAACGGCACGGCCGGTGGAGTCTTCTTCACGGCCATCGGAGCGGTCGCCGGCGCTGCGGCGCTGGTGGCCGTCGACGCAACGCTCGCGGCCAACCCGTCCAAGGTCGCGGCGGCCGGCAGCACGTCTGCCGGCGACAACCAGGCGGCGCGCAACATGGTGGCGCTGCGCGACACCAAATTCCTCAACGGAGGATTGTCGACGTTCAGCGATGCGTGGGGCGAGCTGGCCTACCGCGTCGGCCGCGACGCGCAGGCCGCCCGCCAGGAACGCCAGACCCGCGGCGACGTGCTGCGCCAGGTCCTGTCGATGCGGGACATGGTGTCCGGGGTGTCGCTGGACGAGGAAGCGATGTCGATGATGAAGTTCCAGCGGGCCTACGAAGCGAACGCCCGATTCTTTCAGCTCATCGACGAGACCCTGGATACGTTGCTCCGGATGGTGAGGTAGGCCAACCATGCGCGTGACCTTCGCCACGGCGTTTCGAAACGGTCTGGCCGATCTGCAGCAGGCGGCCGAGGAGCTAGCCAACCGCCAGCGCCAGGTGTCCTCCGGCCGCCGCGTCCAGGCCCCGAGCGACGACCCGGCAGCGGCCCGGCGGATCGTCGCCGAACAAAACGAATGGGCCGCGCTCGATCAGTACGCGCGCGCGGCCGACTCGGTCGGCTCGCGGCTGACGATCGTCGACACGATCCTGTCCGACATCATCGACAAAGTGATCGTGGCGAAAACGGCCGCCGCGGGCACGGTTGGATCGCAGGTCAGCGCGAGCCAGCGGGAGGCCGCCGCGCTGGCGGTCGAAGCCGCGCGAGACACCATCCTCGCGGATATCAACACGTCCTTCCATAGCGTCTATCTCTTTTCCGGCTCCAAATCCACGACGATACCCTACAGCGGGTCGGGGGGCGGCATTTCCGCCTATCAGGGGAACGCGACGGAAGTGCGCGTGGATCTGGACCGGCAGATCTCGGCGAGGGTCACGCTGAACGCGGATGCCATCGTGCGGGGTTCCGATGTCGACCATGTGTTCAAGGTCATGACCGATCTGGCAGCGTCGATTCGGGCGGGCGATGTCCCGGCGACCGAGACCGGGATGGCGGCGCTCGACAACACGTTCAATCGCGCCATTCAGGCCCAGAGCCAGGTGGGTCAGGATCTCCGTACGACCGACGAGCGGAAGGTGTACCTCGGAAATGCAAAACGGGAGGCTGCGGCGCGCCTTTCCGGACACCGTGACGCCAACATGATCGAGGCCATCTCCGGGATGAACAGAGCCGACACCGCCTACCGGGCGGCGCTCGGGGCGATGGCCGATATCGGGCGACTGAGCCTGATGGACTTCCTCAAATGAAGATGCCTGACGTCCAATACGCCGGCCACGCAGACGGTCCCGTGAGCGAGTGGGGCCAGCGACTGCAGACGCGATTTGGCGACTTCCAGATCGACCCCAGGAGCCTCGTTCACTTCCCGGAGGGCCTGCCGGGGTTCGAGCGGTGCCGCCGCTTTGCGCTGTTGTCGTCGGTGGAGATGGCACCGCTCCAGTGCCTGCACGCGGTCGAAGGCCCGGAGGCGTCGTTTCTCACCATCGATCCACGCCTGGTGCTGCCGAAATACCGGGCGGTACTGGCCGAAGCGGATCGGCAGCGACTGGGAATCGAAGGCGACGGCCCTCTGCTCTGGCTCGCCCTGATCGCGCTCGGCGAGAATGGATCGGCCAGCATCAACCTGCGGGCCCCGGTCGTCATCAACCCCGCACGCATGATCGGGTACCAGTTGATGCCGTCCAACGGCCTGTATCCCCTGCGCCACCCGCTGGTGATTGAGTAACTCGACGTGCTGGTCGTCACCCGCAGGCGGCGCGAGGCCGTCATGATCGGCGATGGGATCGAAGTGCGCGTGCTCCGTGTCGGCCGCGACGGCGTCCGATTGGGCATCACGGCCCCGCCTCACGTCCCGGTCCATCGTCTGGAAGTCTACGAGCAGATTCGGGCCGAGAACCTCAGCGCGGCGAGTGCCACGGCCCCGCCGGAAACGCTGCTCGAGCGGTTGCGGCAGAAGAAGAGAGTGGGCAGTGGGCAGTGAGCAGTGGGCAGTGAGCAGTGGGCAGTGGGCAGAGAGCAGTGAACCGCGTGAGGAGTGAACAGTGAGCAGTGAACGGCGGGCCATGGATTGTTGCCAGTGGTCACTGCCCACTGGAGTTGCCCATTTTCCTGCCTATTGCCCACCGCCCACTGCGCACAGGAGTTTGTGAATGACCTGTCAGGACTGGCGGGACGCGCCCGCAGAGGTCGTCGTTCCGCTGTACGAGGCGGAAGGCGCCCGGTGGCGCGACGACCTCGGATGGGACATGTGCCCGTCGTGGGCCATCGTCGAGGAGGCGCGTGCGGCGGGCCATCTGCCCGGCTGGCTCGCGCGCGACGGCGTGAATGGCCCGGTTGTCGGGTGGACGTTCTTTCTCCTGTACGCCGGCACGCTGCAGATCGGCGCGTTGAACGGCACGAGCGCTCGAGCTATCCGCGCGCTGCTGCAGGCGATTTTCCGATCGCCTGAAGCGTCGCTCGCCCGCGAACTGTCGTGCTTTCTCTATCCCGGATCGGCCGCCGTGCAACCGGCGCTCTCACGCCAGCGCTTCGCGCTGAGGCAGTCGCTGTATCTGGTGAACGACGAGCCTGGGAGGGTGCAAGGTGCAAGGTGCGAGGTGCAAGGTGCGGCGTGCGGGGTGCAAGGCGCGGGGTGCAAGGTGCGGCCCTTCATGCTGGGCGACGAGCCGGGCGTGGTTCGGCTTCTGTCGCTGTCCTATCGAGGTGTCCC